>JAIOZF010000125.1 GCA_021740745.1 Crocinitomicaceae bacterium
TGAGATGATTTTATATCCTCTTTTAGTAAATTCATCCGCCATGACAGCTGCATTTTTTTGCACTTGTACCATGTAAGATTTGTAATTTTCCGTTAAGGCTTCACCAAAAGCAACAGCTTTAGCCGCAATCACATGCTCCAGTGGTCCACCTTGAATTCCTGGGAATACAGCTGCATCTAACAAAGCCGCCATCGATTTTGGGTTTCCATTGTTCCATTTTAATCCAAAAGGATTGTCAAAATTGTTTCGCATCATAATAACACCACCTCTTGGACCGCGTAAGGTTTTGTGCGTAGTTGTTGTAATGATATGACAATGATCTAATGGATCGTTAAGTAAACCAGCAGCGATTAAACCAGCTGGGTGTGAAATGTCAGCTAATACAATAGCTCCAACTTCATCTGCTACTTTGCGGATACGTGCATAGTCCCAATCGCGGCTGTAAGCAGAAGCACCACAAATAATCATTTTTGGTTTTTCTCTGCGTGCAACTTCTTCTAAAACTTCGTAATCAACTTGACCTGTTTCTTCGTTAACACCATAGAAAAAAGGTTTGTATAACTTTCCGGAGAAATTAACGGGTGAACCATGCGTTAAATGTCCACCATGAGAAAGATCGAATCCTAAAATTTTATCTCCAGGTTGGAGGCATGCTAAAAACACTGCTGCATTAGCTTGAGCACCTGAGTGAGGTTGAACATTTGCCCAAGTGGCACCAAACAATTCACACAAGCGGTCGATTGCCAATTGCTCTACCTTGTCAACAACTTCACATCCACCGTAATATCTTTTTCCAGGTAATCCTTCAGCGTATTTATTTGTTAAAACACTACCCATTGCTTGCATGACTTCATCACTAACGAAATTTTCTGATGCAATCAATTCAATTCCATGCAATTGTCTTTGCTTTTCTTCTTCAATTAAATCGAAAATAGCTTGATCTCTTTTCATTTATGAGGATATTAGTTGGTGTAATTTTTTTCGTAAATAAGTTTTAACCCTTGTTCTAGATTTGTTTCAGGTTTGTGACCAACCAATTTCATTAGTTTATCTGAACTACCTACACGACGCTCAACTTCGTAGTCATATCGTTTCTTAGGTGCTTCTAAGAAAATGATTTCTGAAGATGATTTTGTCAAATCTTTTATAAGTACAGCTAATTCAGCAATTCTCCATTCTTGTTCGTTGGCAATATTTACAATGTGACAACCAGTTTTATTCATTAAATGAACACAAGCGTCAATTGTATCATCAATATATGTGAAATCGCGGGTTTGATTACCTGAACCAAATACAGTGATGGGTTGGTTACTTAATGCTTGTTCAAAAAACAACGGAACAACCATACGATTGTCCTGATTGGAGCCATAAACATTAAAGAAACGAAGAGAGGTAACATTTAAACCTTTCTCTTCGTGATGCGATGCTAAATATATCTCGTTATATCGTTTTGCCATTGCATACGAAGTGCGTGGATCAACCAAAACTTCTTCAGTAAGTGTGTTTTCGAAAGCGGAATGGCCATAAATACCACTAGTTGAAGCATACATGATTTTCTTAACATTGTTTGCTGCTGCAGCTTCCACAACATTTCGAGTTCCAATAACCTCAACATCCATTGTTTCAACAGGATTGTCAGCAACAATATCGACACCTAGAACTGCGGCAAAATGGAATATAACATCACAATTCACACTGGCTTGGGTAACGATAGTTAAATCGCGAACATCCCCTTTGATAAAATGTATCTTTGAGTAAGTATCCTTATCTAATTTATTCCCGCGTAATAATGAATCTAGTACAGTAACTTGATGACCATCATACACAAGTCGCTTAGCTAGGTTGCTTCCAATAAATCCTGCACCACCTGTGATTAATATTTTCATTTTATTCAAATTTTAGACAAATATCGTAATATTTTCTATTTAGACGTTAAGTTTTATAAGCGTTTGATACAGTTGAGTTGATGTGTTTTTACACCACTTTCTTCGTGAATAATTCCTTCACTTGTAAACGTATCAATTCTTACCATTCCAGAAGCATGAATGATTGAACCAGTTCCATCCAAAATGCCTACGTGAATAATTTTACCATCCTTATTTTCAAAAAAAGCTACATCATTTGGTATTACATCATCAAATTCAACGAACGATCCAATATCGACTTGCTGAGAGGCATCTCTTGGTAAATTTATGTCCAAGAATCGAAAAACCATCTGTGTTAAACCCGAACAATCTATCCCAAATGGCGTTTTCCCTCCCCATAAGTAGGGAGTATTCAAGTATTCTTGGGCTAGTTCGAACGCATTTTTTCGGTCAAAGGAATTTTGAACGGCAGGAAGGGTGAATTCATCTGGACCGATTTTAAAGTGTTCAATGGCTTGAAATGGAACCAAAGATCCTTTAAAAATGCGTTGAATTCCCCATGGTGTTTTTAATTCTACTGTAAGCGCTCTTAAATAGGTAAAGCCATCTAACCAGCGATTTACTTCTTTTTCGGTCAAAAGATGCAGGTGTTTGATGTCAACAAAACCCACATAATTATCTGTAAGCGTTGTTATTTTGCACCATGGCGTTCCCATTTCATCGACGTTCACAATTTCTCCGAAAAGCAACTGAGTAACCATTTCTGCAGTATCTGATGGATTACTCCGAACAGGTGATATACTCACCAAACAATAAGCGTATTGAGTTGGCATCTTAGTTTTTTGGGAATTTCGGATGTTCTAAAATATTAGATGCTTGCTGAACATGGCGCTCGTTATGGTATACAACGAATAATAAAGCATCACCTAATCTCAATCGAATAATTTTAGAGATAGAAATTGGAATTTTCGCTTTGCGAATATTTATCTGTTTCGAGTTTTCAATTATTTGAAGCAATTCTCCTTGTCCTTTTTCAAACGTATTTACATCATCACCACTAACTAAACTTGAGTCGAATAATGGATTATACGCTCTCTGTGTTTTCATTTTGCGGCGAATATTGTTCATATTCCCTAATTTCATTGATTTCCATGCTGAACGACCAAGAGGGGAAGAAATAAAGTTCTCACGTGGCTCTCTGAAGCGCGTTTTCTCTATTTTTCGAATAAAAGCATGATGATAATATGCAGCATAAGAATTTAAATGAGCAAATACTTCATTGATACTCCACGAATTTGAATCCTTTCTCCAGTTTTTTTGTTCTGATGAAAGTCCAGAAAATCGTGAACGAAGAATACTGAGGTTATTTTCCGTAATTTGCTTTACTTCACTTAAAAGTTCGGATGTTGTCATAGTTTCGAAAGATGTTAATCAAAGATAAACCAAAATCTGCATTTCTTGGTCGCCATTTGCAAAATTAATGCTGACTTAACTAAAAGATTTTCTTTCAGAATCGTTACTTTCGCATTGAAAAGAATTAATATATCACAATGAAAAAGCCTTTAATTTTAATAACGAATGATGATGGCATTTCTGCTAAGGGAATTAAGTCATTAATTGAAGTAGCTTTAGATTTTGGGGATGTGTTAATTGTCGCGCCTGATAAGCCACAATCTGGAATGGGGCATGCAATTACGGTCAATCATCCATTAAGATTAGATAAATCTGTTTTATTTGATAATGCTTACACTTGCACTGGAACTCCAGTAGATTGTGTTAAATTAGCCATTTACGAGATTTTGCACCGTAAACCTGACTTATTATTATCGGGAATCAATCATGGCGAAAATACATCGACGAATGTTTTGTATTCTGGAACAATGTCTGCAGCCGTCGAGGGAGCAATGGAAAACATTCCATCTATTGGATTTTCTTTAGCAGATTTTGACGCGAATGCTGATTTTTCTGGTGCACAATTAATCGCACGTCAACTCATCGAAAAGATTCTTCAGAAGAATTTCCCTCCACATGTATGTTTAAATGTAAATATTCCAAAAGTGAAGAGTGGGGATATTAAAGGAGTGAAAGTGTGTAGACAAGCACATGCTTTTTGGGAGGACCGATTTGATAAACGATTGGATCAATTTGGAAAACCATATTATTGGTTAACAGGAGAGTTTTCTAATCATGATAAAGGTGAGGATACAGATTTGTTCGCTTTATCAAAAGGTTATGCGAGTATTGTACCAACACAATTTGATATGACTGCCTATTCTACGATGGCTGAATTTAATAACTGGGAACTATGAATTTAAGAAATTGGACAAAGAATCATACGTATGGATTAATCATTGGTATTATTTCACCATTGATTTTTATTCCCTTGGTAATTTTATTGTTGAGTTGGATTGAGAACTTTCAATTTTCGCAACTCATGTCAAAATTCATGAATGCTTCAATTGTTCGAAGTAAAATTATTTCAATTGCCATTATATCGAATTTGATTTGGTTTTACCTAAGCCTGAATCGAGAAAAATGGGGATTAGCTATGGGAATAATAGTTGCAACTATGTTGTTTTTACCCTACATTCTTTATGTCAATTTCATGTTGTAATGAGTAGATCAAAAATCTATATCATTGCTGGTGAAGCTTCGGGTGATTTGCATGGAGCTAATTTGATGAAGGCTTTATTGAATGAATCGAATAATCTTGATTTTAGATTTTGGGGTGGAGATAGAATGGAAGAGCTTGGAGGTAAACCTGTGAAACACATTCGTGATCTTGCTTTCATGGGATTTATTGAGGTGGTGATGAATTTGCGAACGATTGCTAGAAACTTGCGTTTTTGTAAAACTGATATCAGTGAGTTTAAACCTGATGTATTAGTCTTGATTGATTATCCAGGTTTCAATTTACGTATCGCTGAATGGGCTAAGTCACAAGGTATTCGTGTTGCCTACTATGTTTCTCCACAAGTGTGGGCATGGAAGGAATCCAGGGTAAAAAAGATTAAACAATGTGTAGATCAAATGTTTGTTATTCTTCCATTCGAAAAGGATTTTTACAAAAAACACAATTTTTCGGTGGAGTATGTTGGTCATCCTTTACTCGATGCTATTGATAATTACCGCAAAGAGAATATTGATAAATCGGCTTTCTTGCAAGAAATTAATCCAGAAGGTAAACCAATTATAGCGGTTTTACCTGGAAGCCGAAAGCAGGAGATATCTGTGAAACTGCCGATTATGCTTGAAGCGTTGAAAGAATATACAAATTATTGTGTTGTTGTAGCAGGTGCACCGAGTTTGGACGCTTCTTTTTATACTCCATTTCTTCCAAAAGGCGCAAAAATTGTTCAAGGAAGAACTTATGATCTATTGTCACTTGCAGAATTTGGTATTGTAACTTCTGGCACAGCAACCTTGGAAACGGCTTTGTTGGGGATTCCTGAAGTTGTATGTTACAAAGGTTCATCCATCAGTTATCAAATTGCCAAACGCCTTATAAAAATCAAATTTATTTCACTGGTTAATTTAATCATGGACCGGGAGGTTGTGACTGAATTGATTCAACATGAATGCAATCCACAGCGTATTAAAGAGGAAATTGAAAAGATAAAAGTAGGTGGTGCGAATCGTGAAACGATGCTGAATGACTATAAAATTCTGAAAGAAATACTTGGTGATGGTGGTGCAAGCGCAAAAGTTGCACGGTCCTTGTTGAAAACTATTCAATAGGCTGTTCATATCTGATTGGCTATCATTTATTTTTGTCTCGTGAAGTATATTGTTTTGATGTCTTTCTTACTGAATTTGATCGTGCTTAATGCACAACAGATGCGTATTGGCGTGCTTCGTGATCATTCAATCAAAAGAATTACCTTTTCCTATAATGATGGAAGTTATGCAGTATTTGCTGATACTAATTATTTTGGCGTTATACTTCCGAACGAATTTGTTGAATTGAATGCGACTTCTAATGGTTTCGTTAAGCTAAAAATTGGGGCGCAAGAATTGGGAGAATTTTCAAAGGTTATGCTCGTTCAAACGCTTGTGAATACTTCACTTACCTTGACATCCAAAACACCTGTAGTGAAGGCTAGAAAATACAAAGATGATTTTGAAATTTCCTGTAAATCAAATGCGTTGACGGTTGTTAATTTAGTTGAAATGGACAATTACTTGGCAGGAGTAGTTGAATCTGAAGGTGGAGGAGGTAAAAATTTGGAGTATTATAAAGTACAAGCA
>JAIOZF010000126.1 GCA_021740745.1 Crocinitomicaceae bacterium
GGATCCAGGTACGCGTTGGGCCTAACACAATGGACATTATACCATGTTAGATGGAGTTATTACGAATGCTACTGGGATGACATTGAATCAGTGGGTTAACCAACAGATCAAAACCAAAATTGGTATGACTGGCTCATTTTTTCCTAGTGGATATAATCGAATTTTTGTTTCGAATGCACGTTCGATGGCTCGATTCGGACTTTTGTTATCCCAAGATGGAATGTGGGGTGCAACAACTGTTCAGAGTGACTTGACCTATTTAAATGCGATGCGCACACCTTCCCAATCAATTAATCCAAGCTATGGTTATTTGACATGGTTGAACGGACAATCAAGTTTTATGCTCCCATCGGTACAATTTTCCTTCACGGGCTCTCCAATGCCCAATGCTCCCTCAGACTTATACGCTGCACTCGGTAAAGATGGTCAAATAATCAATGTCGCTCCATCAGATGGCTTAGTTCTTATTCGTATGGGTTCATCAATGGGTGCAAGTCTCGTTGGAAATCAATACAATGATACCATCTGGCAATACATGAACCGCTTGAATTGTCCAGCCACAATTCTAGAACAAGATCTTTTCTCATTAAGCATTTCATCCAATCCGAATAATGGCAGCTGTACAATCACCGGATTGAAAGAAGACGATAAAATTGAACTCTTCAACTCGGTTGGACAAGCAATATTGTTTGACGAAAACTCGGGAATTTTTGAGATATCAAAACCAAGAAGAGGACTATACTTTGTGCACGTTGAGCGAATGGGTAAAATCAGCGTTCTTAGATTAATCGTAGAATAGGAGTTTCAGGAGAATGCTTTTGGCATTCAATACACGATTTGTATTTTGAATAAACTTTTAATCCTATAATAATCAGTAATTTAAAACAAGATGTTTAAACATTTCTTAAATTCAAGTAATAAATGCAACTTTTAGATTGATTAAAATAAATTATTCACACTAAACGCTTCTAATACAGGTTAAATCTTCAAATAATACACTTATTTGGTGATTTCATTCTCCAAAAATATAGTGTATTTGGGGATTATGATTAAAAGAGACTTATATAAAACATTAATTTCTAAGTTAAACAAAGGAATAGCAAGAGTGCTAATTGGACCAAGACAAGTTGGGAAAACTGCCTTGTTATAAGAATGTACGAAGGAAAAGATTTTCTGTTTTAAATATAAAACTAGATTTTTCTAACTTTTTCAACTTCAGTTTGAAATGTTAATATTTAAGAAAATTAGTTTAGTTCTGAATTAATTGTAACTTCAAGCAAGAAAAGGTCTATTTTAGTTTCAAGGCGCGAACGTATTGAACCTTGTCAATAAAAATTCAGGATTACCAACAAGAAAATCAAGAAAATGAAAAAAATATTTTTACTTCTAGCGCTCATTGTTATCAGTGTTTCTTGTTTTTCACAGAGCAGATATGTCTCTGAAACTACCAAAAAAATTGTCTTCACAAGGGATGGTGGTATTTGTCAATGCTGTGGTAGCTCATCAGAACTAGAATATGATCATATTACACCCTTTTCTTGCGGTGGAGAAAGCGATGCTGCTAATATTCAGTTGTTATGCTTTCAATGCAATCGAAGTAAATCGAATAGTTGCACCTGTAAAGTGCATAATAGAACGGTAGGAACAAATTGTTGTGATAAAAACACTACTGTAAAGCCGTCAAGCACTTCTACCCAATGCAGCGGAACAACGCAGAAAAATGTTAGATGCAAGAACAGAACCACTAGTCCAAGCGGCCGTTGCCATCATCACGATTAAGACAAAACATTAAGAGGCATGAAAAAGTCAATACTATTCGCATTAGATCCTAACACACAAGAAACAATTATTTCAGAAACTCAAAAAGGAAGTAATGAAATAAGGTTTTTAGAACGAATTAATCGCAATGATAATAAGTTACTATTTGATGCTGTTGCACTCTTAACTGAAATTACACATTCACCAGATTTTGACGTGGAAATTTTTAAATCAATGGATAAAGTTTGCCAGATAATCTATGCTAAAAAATCAATCGATTGACAACCCAAATTTGAGTGGTAAGAATCGAAAAAATGTTTTTTTATTAGACAAAAAACACCTCCGCATGCATTTTACGGTCACTCCTATTTTCTTTGCTGAAAACTTAGAAAATGAATCATTTAATCGTTACACATCCCCGAGTTGAAAAGCAACTTTCAACCATTCTTCTAGAACCAGAATTACTAGGAGAACTGAAACATCAACTGAATTGTCAATTTGAAGGACTCTCCATTGTTCGCGTTGAAAGTGATCCTGGAAATGGAAGCAGTCATTTGTTGCATGCGATTGCCAATCAATTGCGCCACGTCGGAAGTTCAACTGCATTTTTTCAATTTAAAGAAGGTGATTCATTTATCAATTTGACCTCTTACCATTTGAACAATCTCCACAATGCGCCTTTCGTTTTTATGGATAACATTCATCATATACTTGCAACTGCATATGAACGAGATGAATTACTAAACTTCTTGCAACTAGTCGCAGATAATAACGGAACCTTCATTTATTCATGCGCAACAGAAGAGTCATTAGACAATCGTTTGCGAATTGAGAAACCATTTTCTGGTCCAAGTTTGGCCCTTTACCTAAAAGCACTTAATCGGGAAGATAAACTAAAATGGGCTAAAAAATTGTTGGATGAAAAAACAGTAGAAGAATTAGATCAAGCTTTGTTTGATGATTCTCTTTCAAATGCAAACTTCTTAACATCACTAGCGCCATATATTGAGCAACAAGCTACTGAATTTGGAAATAATTATGCACTTATGCGTCTGCAAGAAGAAGCTTTGCACCAATTGGAAATTCGCATGCTTCGCACTCAATTGGCCATTTTGGAATTGGAACCCAAGAAGAATGAAATTATTCGTGACCAACAATATGAAAAAGCAGCGGATATTAGACAAGAACAAAGAGCTTTAGCTGATGAGCTTGAAGCAATCGAAAACGAACTTGCATCACTTTCCATTCAACCAAAACCTTCTCAAAAGGCAATGAACTTGTACATCCATTCCTTGAAAATTGAAAATTGTTTGAATGCCAACAAAAAAGCCTTTCTTACAGCTATTGACACAATCAAAGTGAAATTGGAAGAAATAAATGAGCAAAAAAAAGAACTTACACTCGAATCTGAAAAAGCACTTCGACAGCGCGTATTTAAAGACAGTGTGAATTGGACAAATGTTCTTGAACGTTATTCCATCAACTAAAGCTGCCCATTTGAAGGAAACAAAAACTCCCGAAGTTATCGGGAGTTTACGATTGAAAAATGAGTGACGTTAGTTGGCAATAATCATATCAATAAGTTCAACATGCGAAATCTCCCATCTCCAACATTTAGCAATAAAACGACATCGATCCTTATGACTATAAACCAATAAATCGCCAATAGCATCTTTTTTTGTTCCAAACTTTAAGTAAAGTGTTCTAAGTTCACTTTGATTGAGTTTGAGTAAAAAACTTGCAACATTAACTGTAAGAGCATCTTTATCATCACAATCTGGCTTCGTAAAAGAAGGATAACGTGCTTCTAAATAATTGACTAGTTTGTAATCGATATAGACCAAACTAATAAATAAATGTTCTTTGACTAAAAATTGACTAGCTAGACGCACCAATCGTTTTTTACTCATTTGATTCATCATTTTTGTAAATGACGCATCGTTGGATACTACATGCATGTACATCTTAGTTGTTTTTTCTAGGTAAATCCGCAGCGTGAGGAATTGTCATCCATGTTGAAAAATCAACATTGTAAAAATTGAAATAGCTTCCTGGAGCCAATTTCTCAATGATGTCAATCGCTTTTGTGTCTTTTGGAAGAGCAGGAAAGATCAGGGTGTAAGGATAGTATTCTCCTTGACGCTTGAAATAATGTTTCAGCGGTGTTAATGGAACTCCAATCGACTTGACCAATTTGTACTTGGTGCTGGATCCAATTGGCTGGATGTAGGAATCCGGATCCATTTGAATCCAACCGCCATTGTCATAAATCATGGAAGATTTGTAAATAAAGTCGATGCGCGTATATTCAGCTGTTGCTTCAATACTTTTGACACGTAATCCGTTTTTAAAATCCATTCCTTCAGGATTATAAAGCCTTACCGGTGAATCGATTTTTAAGTTTCGATCCGTTTCAATTAGTTGTTTAATCGTTGTTTCCATCTTTTTTTAGTTTTAATGAAACAAAGTAAAATAATATGACCGTATTTTATTTACGGAGTAATAAAAAAAGTGTATCTTCACAAAAAAAATGTAAAATGAACCTGAGTAAAAGTGCTTTCCGACGATACAAAGTAATCGATGAATTAGTTAGAAATCCTAGGCGTAAATACCCAAAAATGAACGAGCTAATCGATGCTTGTTGGGAAAAGTTGGACTTCATGCCTTCGAAAGAAACGATTCAAAAAGATATTGCAAATATGCGTTTACCTTATCCTGATGGTTTTGATGCGCCTATTCGTTGGTGTCCAACAAATCGCGGATATGAATACACTGATCCGAATTATGCATTAGCTGGCGTTTCGTTGCGTCAAGAAGAATTGGATATCATCACAGAAGCGGTTGATTTTATTCAGTCCTTGGGAGGAACACGCATCAGCCATCAATTTAACAATGCGGTAGAAAAATTAGTTTCAGCAACCAAAGAAAGAAAACTATCAACCGAGTTAAAACGGCCCATCCTTCAAACCATGGTTCCACCCGTTTCACGCGGATTTGAGCACTTCGATTTATTTTATCAAGCTTGCAAAGAACGATTAGTTGTTTCATTTGTTCATTTTTCCTACAGAAAGCGGATGTTTAAGCATTGCGTTGTCCATCCTTTCTTAATCAAGGAATTTGAAAATCGTTGGTATTTAATTGGTTATTCCGAGTCGCACGATGCTATAAGGATTTTTGGTTTTGACCGCATTAGCGAGCCTTTCCTAACCAATAAACCCTTCAAAAAAATGGAAACAGCTCAAATGGATATCTATTTAAATGATGTTTATGGTGTTTATCCGATTGCAGGAGCAAAAAAGGAAAAAATTCAAATAGAAGTCAACCGAGAGAACACTCAATACTTTCAAGCTTATCCCCTGCACGAAAGTCAACAAATACAAAAGCACAACCATGGTAATTCAACTATTACATTTGAATTAATACCATCCTACGAATTAGCGCGTTACTTTTTAGCGCAAGGCAGAAATATCAGAATTACATCACCCAAATGGCTAAGCGATTTCACAAACGAACTTTCACATGAAAACAGATAAAAAAACCTATATCGTTCAACCAATTACTGGTGATCAACGAAAAAAGAATCCAAGTGTTTTAAGAATGGTCTTAAACAAAGAATATACGCGCATTGATTTTGGCTATGCTGCGCCATGGATTTATGAAAAAGGTGGATGGATTCGAATTGCACCTTATACCTTTATCGAGGTTGTTGGCAGTAAAAACCGCTACTTATTGAAAGAGACGATCAATATTCCCGTTGCCCCTGCTCGACACGATTTCGAATCCAAAGCAGACTGGAAAGTATTTTCATTGTACTTTGAGCCCATTCCTATTGTCGATTGCTCGATTAACATCATCGAAGAAGAAAATCCAGATAGCAAAGACTTTAATTACTATGACATCAAATTAGAAAAGGTGAAAGATGTGGAGATGGTAATATTGACAACTAGTCATTAGTCTCTAAGGATTAAAAAGCGCCCAATACTCATAAGTTTAGTTTTTGACACCTTTTCTAAACTAAGGTTATTTTTAGTTTAGTTCTTAGAGCAAAAATTAGATTAGTGCCAAAGTATGTTGGCCGAGCGCTGTTATTGTTCTTGACATTTTGTTAATCTAAATTTTTAAGATTTCTGTTCCTTTCCTTTAATTTTTATTTAAATTTCCTTTAGCTTTAAAAATTCTCTTTCCTTGAAACAGCGAGAGGAATTCTTGGAATTGTCTCCTGTTTTGAAATTTATTTTACCACGCAATCTAAAAGTTGCATTTGATAATTGAATTTA
>JAIOZF010000127.1 GCA_021740745.1 Crocinitomicaceae bacterium
CATTAAGGGATTCAGCTTTTTCAAGATAAATTAACGAACGATCTAAGTCCTTGGAATCATAATATGAAACACCCTTAAAATAATAACCTAAAAAATTCAAGGAATCTTTTTCTATTGCTTTTTCCGCATAATAAATTGCTCTTTCAGTATTCCCTTGTTTCAAATAATTAGAGGCTTGTGTTATATAAAAATCGTATAGTTGACCGAAGGATATATTTGCAAATCCTATAAGAAAAAAGGCAGTTAATAATTTAATCGTGTGTTTCATTTTGTTCTTCTATTGCAGATAACGTTTTGAGGCTATGCGCCGTTCCGAATTTTCACTCTAAAACGACACCTCGAAGTTTAATTATTTTTAAATATACAAAATCGTTTCATCGAAGCATAATCTCGGAATGGAGCATGAGCCTCTGTTGTGGGCAGGTTCTATACCTTGTTATCTTGATAAATGCACAAAACCAGTTTGTTTAGCGTCCTTCCCTTGTTCGGTTCTATAACTTAAAACCCAAAAATATACTCCATCGGGGGATTTTTCACCGTCCCAAACAGTATTTGAGTTAGTAGTTTCAAAGACTACATTTCCCCATCTATTCAATACTGATAACCCCACAAAATCAAAATTGTAAGGAAGTTTTATTCTGAAATAATCATTTACATCATCGCTATTAGGAGTAAAAACGTTTGGAATAGGAAAGGTCGTGTCATAACCATTTAATTCACAATTAATAAATTCTACAATTATGGAATCCGCTGATGTGCATAAACCGTCTGATACTACAACGAAATAAAGTCCTTCAGATGAAACAGTATAAATAGAGTCACTAGAATAGTCTTGCCAATGAAAAGAATTTCCGCTTATTGGTCCTAGTGTCATAATCTCACCATTGCACAAGGTTGTATCATTACCTAAATTGACTACAGGTAATTGGTTAAAATTTACAATAATTGTGTCTGTAACACGACAAACATTTTTATAAGCTTCAACTGAGTACTGACCAGATTCTGTTACTTCATATGATATACTATTCGACCCATCTTGCCATATTACATCCCCACATTCGATTTGAGTTTCTAAAATTAACGATTGTCCAATGCATAAAGTTGTATCATTAGTTAGTACATTAAATTCGGGCACTCCGCTAATTGAAATGAAATTTTCGATAGTATCAGTTAATAAACCAGAATAGGTTATTAATTGAACATTAAAAACTCCTGTATCAGAAAATTGATGAATGGGATTTAGTAAATTTGAGAAATTATCAAGTCCACTATTTGGGTCACCAAAATCCCAAAAGACTGAATCTACTGAATTCTGGGTGTAAATTGAAAAAAAAGTTGAATCACCGATACAAAAATTTGTGGGATTAAAAGTTGGTTTATTACTAAAAGTATTTGGTCTATTTGGTAATCCTCCACTAGCGTATTCTCCCCCTAAATAAAATTCATCATTTAAAAATGAACAGGTGAGACCTATGGAATCTGGATTTTCGATTACTGCAAGGGTGGTTTTACCGAATGCGGTAAGATAAATTCTACCATCTGGAGCGAGTTGTAAAGCTCCATTTTGAAATCCAGAGTTACTTCCAATTGTAATCCGAGAATTATTTATTAGTGAAGGACTACCTGCAAGTAGATTGTATTGGTAAATGAAATTTAATGATATCGGTCCACCTTCTGAAAGATATAATAAGCTGTTGTTTGGTGAAAACTCCACGCCATAAACTCCATAGTTAGAATTGGAAAAATTATTTAAATAAATTACATTACTCAAAATTCCAGTTGATTTATCAAAGTCAAATACTTGGACTGTGTCAGTTTGTGCAGTTGCTGAGACTATCTTATTCCCATCGCTCGATCCTTTTAAATATCCAGTCCAACCAAATCCTGAAACGGTTTGTCCAATATTACTAACCACAGGAGTCAAATTTAAACCGGACGATGTCAGTAAATAAGAATGAAAAGAGTTTGTTCCATAAATTTGAGTGATAATCCAATAATCTATTCCATTTTGGTGTAAAATTGCAGTAACTTTTTCGGAAACTGGAGTTGTTATGAGAATGTTTTTATTTGAGGAAACATCACCAATCCCACACGCTAAGTTTATATCCACTTCAGAATACCTTAGTCCTTTTACACCCGCCATTTCGTCAGTAGTGAAAATATAATATTTATCAATAAAATTAGGTCTTTTAACTATTAAAGATGATTGAGTTGAGCTTCCACCTCCAAAAAGTCCAGAACCATTTGGCATCACATCATGATTTTTATTCCAAACAGTCATTCCATCTGTATAAAAAAGTAAATCACCATTGTAATTACAAATTGAAGAATTCCCTTCATGTGCACACATAGCCCCATCTGTTATAGGGATAGGCGATGGTCCATTAAAATCTATGCCTGCATTACATCCAAAATACCAAATATTATGTTCATTTTGTCCAAAACAATAATTGATACAAATTAATAATATTAAACATCCATATTTAGTCATATTATTCAATTATTTTGAGTTCAAATGTATTCGTCCCAACTTGCCCACAACTTATATATAACCGCCATTTTTTGAGGCTTATCTCTGAAATGGGACGGATAACCCTCATAAATTGAGGGTTATTAAAAATACACTTTATTTTAACTTGTTTTGCTTTTTCTCTTCAATCTGCTTGAAATTTTCAGATGATATGATCGATTTTCCTGTTTTATTCTCCAATTCCTTGCGTGCATTTCCTGCAACATCACCTCCTTGTTTTGCCACTTTTTTGTTTTCTGTGAATCCCTTTGGATTCTGCGTTTTTACAATTGCTGTTGTCGAGGCCTCGCCTAACATTGAAAAGATTAATTCGAGATCCGTCATATGATCTCTTAAGTTTTCTCTCTTCAAACTTTTTACTTCTTTATACTCTGATGGGGTTAAACCAAATGTTGCTTTAGAGATTTGAGCTGTTAATATTGCATATTCTTTTTGGGCTTTTACCCCTCGTTGAGACCATTCATCGGTAAGTTCCTCTCGAATGGCAATACTTCGCATGCGCTTTTCAATCCATTCATCAGAATAACCTTTAAGCTTGTATGTTTCCCTTGTTCGTTGAATTGCTAATTCTGGATTCTCAATTTCATCAATTCGTTCAGAACCAACTTGTGCCAACCAAAGCTTGAATGGTTCAGCTTTTGGCGAAGGAATGGATTGAATTATCCTGAGTAAACCCTTTGTGTCAGCCGCTTGTATCTTTCTTTTTCTACCATCACCTGCCACCATTTCAACTAGGGGACAAATTGTCCCCCAGTTGTTGTTAAGCTGCAAATCACGCTTTTTAATTTTTTTAATATAATCTTTGGCATCAACTGTTTCAGTTAATATAGATACAACATCTTGCACTGAGAAATACCACTTCTCCTCCGCTTCGTTCCAAACAGAACGGATGTTTTTGCTTTCAAATAATTTAATAGTATTCATTAGTTAAATATAAGGTTTAATTTAATTCCAAATCGTCGAAGGGACTTCGGATGTTTTGAATATTCTTCGTACTAACATGCGTGTAAATCTCTGTGGTCTTGCTGCTTTTGTGTCCAAGTAAATCTTGAATGTATCTCAAGTCAGTACCACTTTCTAATAAATGTGTAGCGTAACTGTGTCTCAACCAGTGCATGGTTGCTGGCTTCTCAATCCTGGCCTTTAAGAGTGACTGTTTAAAAACGTTTTCTAAACTTTTCTCACTGTATTTGCCGCCATCTTGCCCTTCAAAAAGATATTGTTTTGGATGATAGCACTTGTAATAATCACGCAGTAAAATCAGAATTTTAGGAGATAACGGTACGATTCTGTCTTTTTTTCCTTTCGCCATACGAATAACAACAACCATTCTTTTTGAATCAATATCAAGCTTGGTTAAATTCAATAATTCACTGCGTCGTAATCCGCAAGAATAAATCATAGATAGCATGGCCCGATGCTTCAAATTATAGGGCGCGTCAAGTATGCTCTTCACCTCCTCTTTACTCAGCACATTTGGTAAGGTTTTCTCTCGACGTGGCCGATGCACCAATTCCACATCGATACGCTTGTGCTGAATTGCCGAGTAGTATAACTTGACCGCATTCACAAGCTGGTTTTGGTAAGAAGAAGAAAAATTATTCTTCAAAATATAATCATTGTTGAAAGCGATGAGGTCTTCATTGCTAATTTCTTCTATCGCTTTGTTCGTATAGTAGCGCAGGAAAACGCGTAAGGTATCAGCGTAAACTTTTATGGTATTCGAACTGTAGCGCTTTGATCGTAAATAATGTTCGAAACGCATAATTTCATTCGACTTGATGTCATCCAGGGGCTCCAAAAAATCACACGGACGCAAATGAGATCGCTTGTATTCCACACTTTCTAATCGTTTCTCAAGAAATTCAAGCTGCGCATTTCCTTCAACGCGGGAAAGCAGCGAATCAATGGACAAATCGTTCGCGTCAAATACGAACGATTTTTCGTACTTATCCCACTGAACTTGTTCGAGTGAACGAAACAAAGCATACAAATTCCGGTTGAATGGAAAGGTGACGTAATAATAGGTTTTTAGGCCAATTTCCTGGCGGTTTAGGTTGATGGTAGGGAGCATGAAAAATCAATTTTCACTTTAAGTTAATGAAAAAGTTGATGTAGAAAAAGAGTTTGAGTTAAAAAAGAAATCGAAAATGTATTGTATGAATCGTTGAAAAAAATGATAAAGAATAAATGGGCATTGTATTTTAGGTTTTTGTAGTTTGAACTGAAAGTAGTTGATATTTGAGGAAGCTCCAGAGGAGATCTCCGAAAAATATCCTGCTTTCAGAAGAACTCAAAATGAAGCGCATAGGATAATGATTGTTTAAGAATGATGAATCGCGCTTCAACTTAAATACACAGCCCTTGATTTTTTTGTTTCGTTTCCTTGTACTAACGTTTAGTCTTCAGAAGTAGCAATTCTTCTTATCAAGAAAAAAATGAAAGGAATTATTTTTCGTATAAAGTTCTGTAGAATAGATTAATCAAAAAAAAGAGGTCCAACCCGTAAGTTGAACCTCTTTCTTTTCTAGCTTGGAGAGCTATTGTAAAAATTACATTTTAATGAACTTCGCTTGGTAAATACCAGTATTGTTCGTTAATTGAAGGAAGTAATTTCCGTTTTCTAAATCAGAAACTGAAACTTCATTGTTCACTACTTTTCCTGATTTTACAACTGATCCATTGTTGTTGATAATTGAGAAATCAGTTGCTGAAATGTTTGAAATCTTGATGATGTCGCTTGATGGATTCGGAGACACTTCCAAATTCGCAGCACTCAACTCAGAGATGTTCGCTAAACTTGGTACTAATACAGCGTCAATTACGTGTACAACTCCATTGTCTGATAACAAGTCTGCAGCCGTTACAGTTGCATTGTTTACCATAACACCACTCATTAAATTGATGGTAACTGATTGACCATTTAATGTTACAACCGGACCATTAACAAGCGCTGTTGATAATACTTCTGAACCAACAACATGGTAAAGTAAAATATCTTCTAATTCTGCATTTGCAAGAATCCCAGCTAAGTCAGTACCTAAAGCAGTTGCTAAATTGTCAAATGCTGTATTCGTTGGAGCAAAAACTGTCAAAGAAGCGAAAGGATTTGTTAAAGCTGGAAGTAGACGAGCCTCAACTACCGCAGCAACTAATGTTGTGTGAGCTGGTGAACCAATAGCAACGTCAGCAACTGTTTGACTTGGTAACACTACTGCATTTAAAACATGTACAACTCCATTGTCAGCTTGTAGGTTAGCAGCAGTAACTTGTGCTTGATTGATGAATACGTTAGTTCCATCTAATGTAACTTTCAATGTATTTGCTGTATTCAACGGTGTTGCAATTTGACCGTTAGTCAAAGAACCTGATACTACTTCAGCACCTAAAACGTGGTACAATAAAATGTTATCAAGATCTGGTGACGCTAATAATTGTCCAGCAGTAAGACCAAGTGCTGTTAATGCAGCAGCAAATGCATCATTTGTTGGAGCAA
>JAIOZF010000035.1 GCA_021740745.1 Crocinitomicaceae bacterium
GGAAGTTGGTAATCAATTGTTAACTGATTGCAGAAATGAATACCAATTTATTGATGAAGGAGTCAAAGTTGAAAATCTTAAAACCATATTGAAACATTTAACAAAAGAGATCAAAGAACCGAAAGGTTTTAATTATCAAATCTATTTAATTGATTCTGACGAGTTAAATGCTTTTACTGCGGGTGCAAAAATATTTATGACAACAAAAATGTATAGTTTCTGCAAAACGAATGATGAGCTTGCTTGCGTAATTGGGCATGAAATTAATCACAATGAACTTGGGCATATCAAAGATTATCTGCAGAAAGAGAGCATAATAACTGCTGAAGGTGCTGCATTGGTTCAACTTGCTACCATTTCATTTGGTCAGAAAAAAGAAACCCATTGTGATATGACTGGAATTGATTTAGCAATTGCTGCAGGGTATAATGGATGTGTAAATATTGAATTATGGGAGCGTATGCAGAAAGAATTTGATGAAGGAGAATTTAATGCCCTTGAGAATTTAATGCGTTCACACCCTTATTCAGAAAAACGTGCATCATGTTCGCGTAATCATATTTTGAATAATTATGATTTTGATTGTATATCTGGAAATTAATAAACGATTGAGTAATAGTTAATCGTGATTTAATTTAAAAAAAATACCAAATTTTAATATTTATGGTCTTAAAGCAATTTCATAAATCAACTTTTTTCATTGTCTTTTGCACGGTTTTTTGTGTTGGGTTGATTCTAGCCCAGACTGTTTCATATCCTGAATTTAAAAAGATCAACTCATTTGAAATTCAATCTTTTGAGGATGGTGTATTCAAAGCTACGGTAAATGCAAGTATTTACAATTCGAATTGGTTTTCAATTAATGGAAAAGAAATTAAATTCAAAATGCGCTACAAAAACCGATTGGTTGCTGTGGGTGCCTCAACAGACTTAGTTTCATTTCAACGTAAAGCACTTTCTGGTTTACCAATTGAATTGGATTTTTATCCTGATTCAATGAAAAATGATTTAAAGGAAATCTTGCTACTTGATTCTATTTTAGTTGATATTGATTTAACAGGAAAGTTCACTTTTCTTGGAATTCGTTCCCAAAAAGTGATTCCAACTTGGCTCAAAACGGATGATTTAGTGAACACGCTTGTCGCTCAATCAATGGAAGGTGATGGCTTGAAAATGAAATCGGTCAAATTAATTAACGCAGGCCTTGAACAAAGCTCCTTCAAAGTAGCTTTTGATTTCAAAAATACGCTGAGTTTACCAATGGAATTAAAAACAATGCATTATGCAATCTATGCAGATAAAGCTAAACAGAATAGAGTAGCTGTATGGGATTTTGATATTTATAAAGAAGTTCCTTGCAATATGATCGAGCCAATAGAAGGAGAAGTGCTTGTCGACAATTTATCTTCTGCAATGTCGGGTCTTACAAAAGTTTTAAAAGGCAAATTAGATTATTATTTAGATGGCTATGCATTGATTGCTTTAAAAGGTCGTGAAGTAAAAATACCCATTAAACAACATTTTTTAGTGGAACCGCTCACTCAAAAAATTACAATTATCAAAGAGTATGAGTAATTCAGAAAAACTGAGATTAGGTTTCGTAAGTGACGGTAAGTTACTTGTGAAATTTGCATTTGTGCAAGGCCAAGCTTCTGATGTAGTTGTGGGTCGTTCAGCAAGTGCGCAAATATGCATCAATAATAATGTGATTTCAAGTCAACATGCGCAACTTGTTTTTGATGCCAATGGAAGTTTACATGTTATTGATCTGAACTCCAGCAATGGAACGTATTTAAATGATCGAAAAATTGAATCGGGTGTTCCTTATCAAATTCGAGCAACGGATCGCTTGTATTTTTCAGGTAAGAATGGAGTGGAGTTAGTCTTCAATCCCGACAATTACGAACTGGCTAAGGTACAACGTTCATCAAGCGCTAAAAATACAGGAGACAACAATTTCTCGACGACAAATATTCTTGAAAAGTTCAATGGTAAACGACTTTTAACTGTTGGGCGAAATCCTGATTGTGATGTTTTCTTAGGTCATAATTCTATCAGTAGGAATCATGCTACTATTGAGAAAAAAGGTGCAAATGAATTTGTCCTCACTGATCTTGGCTCATTGAATGGCACCTATGTCAATGGTCGCAGAGTGAATGGCACAATGAAAGTGAATCAAAATGATACAATTATCATTGGGCGTTTTCAATTGAGTTTAAGTGGAAAAGTAAAAGATTTAACACAAGAAGTTGCTATTCGCACGGAGCGTATTGTGAAACAATTCGATAACGGGAAAATTGGACTTCACGAATGCAGTTTTGAAATCCCTTCAAAAACCTTATTGGCTGTTATGGGGCCATCAGGATGTGGAAAATCGACTTTATTAAAAGCCTTAAATGGTGATTCTCCGCCAAGTAGTGGTCGAGTATATATTAGTGGCTTAGAGTTAAATGAGAACTACGATTACCTCAAAACTCAAATAGGATACGTTCCGCAAGATGATATTGTTCATCGCGAATTGACTGTTGAGCAATCGCTTTATTACGCAGCTAAATTGCGATTAGAGCATAGTGATTCAACCTTCATTCAGCAGAAAATTGAGCAAGTACTGAAAGATTTGAATATTGAGCACATTCGTCACAATCTTGTTGGTAAAATCAGTGGTGGACAACGTAAACGCGTTTCAATTGCAGTTGAGATTTTAACAGACCCGTTGATTCTATTCTTAGATGAGCCAACATCTCCGCTTGATCCTCAGACGATAGAAGAATTTTTAGAAATTCTTCGCAACCTTTCCAACAAGGGAACCACAGTGATTATGGTCACCCACAAACCGGAAGATCTCAATTACATGGATACAGTCATTTTTATGGCTGAGGGTGGTCATAAAGTTTTCCAAGGAGAAACCAGTTCTTATTTAAGTCATTTCAAAGTTGATGATACGATAAAAGTATATGCTCAATTAGCAATGCCTCAAGCTTCTCAGTGGATTAATAATCATAAACAGAATCACCCTGCTTTGGGAACAATGCAAGCTCCAAAAGAAAAGCAAAATTCAAGACATGCTAATTTCTTTCATCAATATTGGTGGTTGACAATTCGATATTTCAATATTAAATTAAATGACCGTATTAACACCTTAGTAATGGTAGGCCAGGCTCCAATTATTGCAGGTTTAATTTGTTTGATTTTCAAAGATGTTACACAAGCTGTTCCTTTTTTAATGGCTGTGAGTGCCGTTTGGTTTGGAACGAATAATGCGGCTCGAGAAATAGTCAGTGAGGGTCCGATTTACAAGAGAGAACGCATGTTTAATCAAGGAATACTTGCTTATATGCTATCAAAAATAACAGTTCTTGGAACATTTGCTGCAATTCAATCATTGTTGTTTACCGTAATTATTACAATCAATTTTTCAAATTCTGACCCATCATGGGAGGCACCAGCCAAAACATTTTTATGGATGTTATTTGTTTCATTGGCTGCTTCAATGATGGGATTATTGTTATCTGCAATTGTTTCCACTACTGAAAAGGTGATGACCTTGGTTCCGATTGCACTAATACCGCAAATAATGTTAGCGGGAGTTGTTGCTAAAATATCGTCACCTTTGGTAGAAGTGCTTAGTTATTTGACTTTGTCTCGTTGGGGCAATGAAGGATTTTGTAATGTTCAGGAAAATGTGCGGGTTGAAGTTCCGGATATACAGATGCCACCACCGCAAGACCCAGCTCTTCAATCTGCCACTTCAGAAGTTCCAGAAAAAATCGATACCAAATGGGAAACACATAATTCGATTGAACAATTAGAAGATTGTTTTTATGATAATTATGAAAAGACGTTTGGAAATGATTGGGCCTTTTCAATGCATTTGGATTTAGTGGCAATTGGTGTGCTTTCATTCATCTTCTTTATTGGAATATACATCGCACTGAAAATGAAAGACTCAATGAGAATAAAATAATTTAAAAACTTATAAAATGAGAGAGTTAACAATAGGAAGATTGTCGCACAATGATATCGTAATTGATGATCAATCGGTTTCAAGAAGTCATGCAACTTTAATTATCAATGGAAGTGATTATTCAGTGCGAGATATGGGATCTTCCAATGGAACTTTTATTAATGGAATGCGCATAAATGGTTTATCCAATTTAAACGAAAACGATATCCTAAAAGTTGGAAATGAGCTTGTACCGTGGATGAATTATATTACAATGAGTGGTTCCAAGGAAGTCCATGCTGCACCTTCTCAAAATCAGAACGCACAAAATGTTGGCCAAGAGAAATTGCCAAATTCATCTGGAGCATTAACATTGGGTATCTTAGGTTTAATTTTTTCACTTGGTTTATTTGGGATCATTTTTAATATTCTAGCAATTGCACTTGGATCTGGAGCGACTTCACGCTACAAAACTGAACCTGGAAAATATACAGAAAGTTCATACAACCAAGCGAAAGCAGGCAAGGTTATGGGAATAATAGGTCTTGGATTGTTTGGTTTAGGGTTGATTTTAATCATAGCTCTGTTGTCATCATAGATAAATGTCATCGGCAAAACTATATAAACTTGGCAGATTGCCCGATTGTGAGCTTGTGCTAGACCACATAACTATTTCGCGCGTGCATGCAGAATTCTTTGTTGATCCTGAGTCAAACGTTTTTTTATCAGATCTCAATTCGAGTTATGGAACGTTTGTTAATGCGATACGAATTGCTCAGCCAGTATTATTGGTTTCTGGTGATATTGTCTCATTCGGTGATGAGCAATTTTTTGATTGGGAATACCAGATTCTTGGAAAAGAGCCAATTAGAAAATTAACAAGTGCTGCTAAGAAGAATAAAAATTTAATAAAAGACAATCTAGATATAGTTCTGATTTATGGGCTAATTCTTTTAATGCTTTTTATCCTTTCTTTTTTATTAGGTTAATAAAGAAGTTAATATTTAAATACTACTATGGAATACATTAACAAAACAATCGGTAAATACACCATCACTCGCAAAATTGGCGAAGGTGGAATGGCATCCGTATATGAAGGGATTCATGAGAAATTAGGGACAAAAGTGGCAATTAAAATACTGAGTCCAATTTTAGCAAGAAACCCTCAATTGCGTCAACGGTTTGAAAATGAAGCAAACTTCATGGCTTCATTGAATCATCCGCATATTACGCGTGTTTTGGACATTGAAGAGCAAGATGAAACACTTGCAATTGTAATGGAACTGCTAGAAGGCGAAGACTTGGATGACCGCGTTAAACGAACGGGTCCACTTTCAAATACTGAGGTTAAAGTGATTTTTACACAAGTATTGAATGCGTTTGATTATGCGCACTCAAAAGGAATTGTTCACAGAGATATTAAGCCAGCCAATATTTTTATAGACAAAAATAATCAAGTTAAAATACTTGATTTTGGAATTGCAAAAATCTTTGGAACAGGAAATGAAATGACACAAACTGGAACTCAAATGGGAACACCTGTTTATATGAGTCCTGAACAAGTGAAAGGGGAGAAATCAATTGACCATCGATCAGATATTTATGCCTTAGGAATCACGCTTTATTTCATACTAACGGGAAAAGCGCCTTATGAAAGTGCTGAAGAATCGAGTTTTGAGATTTTTACAAAAATTGTCAATGAACCGATTCCAACTATTTCCAATAACTCATTTTACAAGGCTATCATTCAGAAAGCTGTATCAAAGGACAGAAATGAACGCTATCAAACAGTTGATGAGTTTATTAATGATATCAATGGAATGCCAAGTCAAATGAGCTCAAAAAACACGCAAGAAACGGTTATAATTGAAAACACGAAGGTTCATTCAACTAAAACAGTAAAACCTGAAACATCGAGTTTGGCTAATATAGCGCTCTTTATGAGTCTGTTTACTATTATAGTTTTTTTAGTTCCTACATTGTTTTTTAAATTGATATCATTTATTCTAGCGATTCTATCAATAATTCTGAGTGCGAGAGCAATAAAATATGCTAAAAAATATCCAGTTAAAAACAACTGGATGTCAATTTGGGCTTTAATTAATTCAATATTGGTGGTTTTAGTCTTTATTGCATTGTACGGACTGTTTTTTTTAGGGAGATTATTGTAACAGTAATAACCTTGATAAATTAATTTCTTTAACCCACGACTCTTTTAAGGAAATCACAAATTTGAGTTCTTTTGAAAATCTTTCAAAAATATAACTATCACAAAAAAAAATAAAGTATATAATTTACTATGGAATTAATAAACACAACAATAGGAAAGTATACCTTGACCAAGTACATTGGAGAAGGTGGTATGGCTTCCGTTTATGAGGGAACACATTTGTTCTTAGGGACAAAAGCAGCTGTAAAAGTATTGAGTCCAATGCTTTCTAAAAATGACCAGTTTAGACAGCGATTTAGAAATGAAGCTGCATTTATGGCGTCTTTGGATCATCCGAACATTACGAAAGTTTTAGATTTTGAAGATTCGGATGAAGTTTTAGCCATCGTAATGGAATTGCTTGAAGGAAGTGATTTAAATGACCTTGTTAAGGAAAAAGGTGCAATGACCTTTGAAGAGTTTAAGCCTCTGTTTATTCAAATTTTAGACGCTTTCAAATATGCTCACAATAAAGGAATTGTTCACCGGGACATTAAACCATCCAATATCTTTATTGATTCACATGGAAAAGTAAAAATTCTTGATTTTGGAATTGCAAAATTATTTGGACAAGGGAATGAAATGACACAAACAGGAACTCAGATGGGTACTCCTGCCTATATGAGTCCAGAACAGGTGAAAGGAGATAAATCTATCGATCATCGATCGGATATTTATGCTTTAGGTGTGACTTTGTTTTATGCGATGGAAGGTCGTTCGCCATATGACACTGACAATGAATCTCAATTTGATATTTTTAATAAAATTGTCTACGAAGAATTACCTGTTTTAACGGCGAATTCAGAACACACACATTTAATTCAGAAAGCTTGTCAAAAAGATCGTAATCTGCGTTATCAGCAAGTTGAAGATTTTGAAAATGAGTTGAATAGAGGTGAAGCCGGTGATGCAAAAACAATATTTGACATTAAATCACCTTCAAATCACATTAAAGAAACGATTGAAAAGAAAATTGAGCCTTCTGAAAAAACGATTATTGATCAAGCTAAACCGGAACAGGTCCTAGAACAAAAAGCCTTTTTTAATCTAAATAGACTTTTAATAGGTTCTGTATTCGTAACAATTTTTGGAGTAACTATAACAAGATACTTACTTTGGGGTCCTGATTTATATCTATTGATTCCATCAGTATTGTTTATCTGTTCTGCTGCGCTTCAATTTTTTATAAATAATAAAATAGTTTTAAAAATAACCTTTGGTGTTTTTGCCTTTTATTGGTTGATAATTGCGTATTTAGATTATTCATTTTTCAATGGACCTTTATTAATGTTAATAGCGGCGATATTAAGTATTCTAGCAAGGAATAAAGCGGCTTTTATTGTTTTTATGATTTCATATTTGCTGTACAATATCAATTTCTTAGAATATGTCTTAAGCGGTTCAATTCGAAGTTTGTTTGAATTCGAAGGGCAACTATTTCTTCTTTTTATAAGTTCAACAATAATTTTCTTCTTCTCTAGAAAGAACTTTGGTGTTTATACATTAGGAGCAATGGGACTTATGTGTATCGGTTATGGTTATAATGTGTTTTTTCTTTATTTTGATTTTGAATCCTTTTTCTCATCAGGGAATAATTTAGTTTTGTTTTTGTTTTTGCCATTAATTGAATTGTCTTCAAAATTAATTGGTGATAAATCGATGGATTTTAGAAAGCATTTAAGAACAAACAAATGATCAACAAACAACTACTAAGCTATAAAATTACCTCTGTACTTGGTGAAGGAGGAATGGGAACGGTTTATTTGGGGGAACATACCAATTTTGATCGAAAAGTAGCCATAAAAGCCATTCATCCGCACTTAGCAAAGAATGAAGAAATTCGTCAGCGTTTCAAAAACGAAGCGGCTACAATGGCGCGTTTACAGCACCCAAACATTGTGAGTCTTTACGATTATTTTACTGACGATGATGGTTTATATCTTATCATGGAATTGGTCGAAGGAGTTGAACTGGAATCCTATCTTCAAAACATTGGGAGTCCATTGGATGAGCATGTTTCTGCGGCCTTTATGAAACAATTGCTCGAAGCATTTTCACATGCACACGATAAAGGAGTGGTTCACCGAGATATCAAACCAGCGAATATCCTGATAATGAATGATGGTACAATCAAAGTTCTCGATTTCGGTATTGCGAAAATTGTTGACGGAGATGGATTGCACAATATGACAAAAACGGGAACTCAGATTGGAACGGTTTATTACATGTCACCAGAACAAGTTCAAGGAAAAAAAGTAGATGCGCGTTCAGATATTTATTCCTTGGGTGTAACATTTTATCAAATGTTAACGGCGCAAAATCCCTATAGTTCATGTACAACCGAGTTTGATGTTTATTCCAAAATTGTACAAGAACCATTGCCTAATCCAAAAGAAGTAAATCCTGCAATTAGCGATGTGATTGTTAGTATTTTGAATAAAGCTACGGCAAAAGATCCGGATGCACGTTTTCAAACATGTGAACAGTTTAAACAAGCCTTGCTTAAAAAGGAACAGCAAACTTTAGCTTCCAGTCAAAAGAACAACCAAAATAATTCTGTAGGTCAAAATACAACTACAACGACTTCAAGTGGTGTTGCAACTGCAGCCTTGGTTTTAGGAATTATTGGTTTTGTATTGTGTTGGTTTCCATTGTTGAATCTAATACTTGGAATATTATCCTTGGTATTTGGAATCAAAGGGCAAAAAGACAGTGCAGGAAATAAAATGTCAAACGCTGGTGCTGGTGTAGCAGGCATTGTGTTAGGGAGTATTACTCTTTTTGTAACCATGGTTCAATTACTTTCTCTACTTACGAGATTATAAACATACATTCAAATGATAGGACAAATTATTTCAAATTACGAAGTTAAATCGCTTCTCGGAGCAGGTGGAATGGGAACGGTTTACCTTGCTGAACACGTTAAATTGGGTAGACAAGTAGCCATAAAGTCACTGCATGCACAATTTGTGAATTCGGAAGAAATTCGGGCTCGCTTTATACATGAAGCGAAAGTGATGGGGCAATTGCAACATCCAAATATTGTCACACTTTATGATTATGTTGAAACCGAAACTGGGCTTTTCTTAATTATTGAGTTAGTCGATGGAAAGCCAATTGATGATTACATAGAACAGGTTTCAGGTCCCATAGAAGAAGGGAAGGCCATTGAAATGATGAATGAAATTTTGGAAGGATTTCAATATGCGCATGAAAAGGGCTTAGTTCACCGCGACATTAAACCTTCTAATTTGGTCATTGCAGCTAAAAACAAAGTTAAAATATTAGACTTTGGAATTGCAAAATTGGTGGGTGATACATCGAGTAAAATGACAAAAACGGGAACACAAATTGGAACCGTTTATTACATGTCACCAGAACAAGTGAAGGGCGATGAATTGGACCAGCGCAGTGATATTTACGCACTTGGTGTTACGTTTTTTCAGATGCTTACGGGAAATTCACCGTACAAAGGAATGACCAAAGAATTCGAAGTGTTCATGAAGATTGTGAACGAAGAATTACCGGATCCACGAACGATTTATCCAGGCGTTTCAGAACACATGTGTGCAGTAATACAAAAGGCAACTGCAAAAGATGCAAATGATCGTTTTCAATCGTGTGATGAGTTTGCTGCGGCTTTGAAAGATAAGAGTATTACTCTTTCAACCACCATTGAAAATAGTGATAGCAATCTTGAAAATGCAGTGCATGAAACAAAAGTGAATAAGGATGTTAATGCTGTTATCGATCAACCAGATTCAGAAGTTAAACCTCAAATAATTTCGGCAAAAGCGGTTCAACAAGACGTAAAGGAAAGTCCAACTTCTACAGATGACGTTAAAAGTTCACCAACCGAAAAAAATAAGCGATTTAAACTGTATGGTTTGATTGGTGCGGCAGTTGTGCTAATTGGAATCGTTATTTATTTTTTAATTCCAAGTGAAAAGGAAAATATTACAATAGAAAATGATAATTCTATTGCATCAATTGAAACGATATTAGAAAATGGCAAGCCTGAAGTGGGAATTCCTTCAACATCCGCTAACGAAAAAGAGTTGAAGAAAATTAAAGCTATTGAAAATGGAAAGCCTGAAGAGGTAATTCCTTCAACATCCGTTCAAGAAAAAGAGTTGAAGAAAATTAAAGCTCTTGAAATTGATGAAGTTAACAAAGGTAATGAAGTAAAAAAAGATATAATAACAACGCCAAATAAGACCAATAAAGTAGTCTCTTATGATGACGAGGTAATTGAATTCCCAGATGTGGAAGCAGGTTTCCCAGGTGGAACGGCGGGATTACAGCGTTGGATTGTTCAAAATATTCAATATCCGCAAGCAGCAATTGAAAAATACGAACAAGGTCGAGTTTATTTATCCTTCGTTGTCGAGAAAGATGGTTCAATTTCAAATATCGTGATTGAAAGAGGTGTTAGTCCAGATCTGGATAGGGAAGCGAAGCGAGTTGTTCGTACAATGCCTAATTGGATACCAGGTGAAGAAAAAGGTAAAAGAGCACGTGTTCGTTGTCGTTTACCAATAAACTTTACACTTGACTAAAAAGATTTAAATAAAATATTTTAAGCTTAATTCAACTAGTTGAGATCCAGTAATTGTATTTTTGATTGGAAGATTTATTTTCAAGATGTTAAAGCTAGAAAAATTTTAAATCAGGCTAAAATATCGCAAATATTTGATTATCAGCATTAAACGGTGCGATAAAAAAATCGAAATTTGGGGTTTTGCTGAAAGACGCTATTAAACTATTTATCTATATCATAAATGATCAACCAACAAATACAAAACTATCGTATCATTTCCCTTATTGGTGAAGGAGGAATGGGGGACGTTTACTTAGCAGAGCATATCTCCATAAAGCGCAAAGTGGCAATCAAAGTACTGAAACCTGAACTGGTGAAAAATGAGGAAATTCGCTTGCGTTTTAAAAATGAAGCTGCGATGTTGGCGCATTTGCAACATCCGAACATTGTTGGCTTAATTGATTACGTGGAGCAGGATGGCGGATTGTTTCTCATCATGGAATATGTGGAAGGACAAGGATTGGATGAGTTTATTAAAGCGCAACAAACACCAATCTCTATAGAACGAGCAAAGAAATTGATGATTCAAATTGTTGAAGCCTTTGTATATGCGCACAAGAACGGTATCGTCCACCGAGATGTAAAGCCATCAAATTTTATCATTACATCATCTGACGAGATAAAAGTATTAGATTTTGGCATTGCTAAGTTGGTTGGAGAAGGAAATCATAACCTTACAAAAACAGGAACCCAGATTGGAACTGTGTACTACATGTCACCAGAACAGGTGCGTGGTCAAGTGCTGGATCATCGAAGTGACATATACTCTTTAGGCGTGACATTCTATGAGTTATTGACAGGTGTTTGTCCATATAAAACGATGACTGCTGAATATGAGATATTTGATCATATTGTTAATTATCCCTTAATGGATTTGTCCCAGACCATGGGTATGGCTTATCAAGCTATTTGGAACGTCATCGAAAAAGCGACAGCAAAAGATGTTAATCTGCGCTTTGAAAACTGTAATCAATTAAAGGAAGGATTAATCGGTGATTTGTCGTATGTGAATATTCCAAAAATACAGGTTCAGCCTTCTCATTCAAATTCAAACCAAACTGCGACCCAGCAAAAATCAAATGTATTCAAAATTATTGCACTAAGTATAGCAGCTGTGGCAGTTATTGGAGGTCTAGCAATTTATTTTGTGGTTTCAGCAAAGGAGAGCGTTGAATCGTCCAACTCAGGAGAACAGCCAGTTGAAAATCAAGTTAATGGTGGACAAAATCAAGGTCAAGGACAGATTGATAATCAGGCTAAAGTAGAGGATGCTCAACAAGAATCAAGGCTAGATTGTGAGGAACAAATCAGAAGCTTTTTGCAAGCAGAAGATAATAGAGATTTTGATGCTATTTATTCGTACTTCGCTCCAGAAATTGTAAGATATTGGTCCTTTCAAAATCCATCATACGATAAGTTGGAAAAGGAATACACAAGCTCTTGGAATCGCACTGAATATTCCCGAAATAATATAGAACAAATAGAAAAAGTAACAGATGACAGTTATGTTGTTTTTATTGATTTTGAATTCAAACAATATTCGAAGGTAAGCCCTTCCCATGTATCAAGCGAATTAAAATTTGTTTTTACGGAAGATGGCAAAATATCAGAATTATATAGCATTAAATAAATAATTATGCTCAACCAACAAATTCATAACTATAAAATCATCTCTCTTCTCGGAGAAGGTGGAATGGCGAATGTGTATTTGGCTCAGCACCAATCTCTGGGGAACAATGTTGCGATTAAACTTCTTAAAGATGAATTTGTGCAACACCCAAATATTCGTAAGCGCTTTTTAGCTGAGGCGCGGAATTTGGCGATGATGCAGCATCCGAATGTAATTAAAGTGACAGATTTAATTGATGCAGGAGACATTGTTGCATTTGTAATGGAGTATGTTGCGGGTGATTCATTGGAAGAATATATTTCAAAAAACGCACCTTTGGCAAATGATGTAATCAAGAATTTATTCCATCAAATGATTGATGCAATTGAGTATGTGCATTCGCAAGGATTAATACACCGTGACATCAAGCCATCCAATTTCATGGTAACGCAGGAAGGAAGTATCAAATTATTGGATTTTGGGATTGCAAAGAATTTGAATGACGGCGCAGTTGATTATACAAAAACGAGTATGGCGCAGCAAATGGGCACTCCCATGTATATGAGTCCTGAACAAGTGCGCAATACTGCTGAGATTACAGAAAAATCAGACATTTACAGTTTAGGAGTAGTTCTTTGGCAAATGGTCATGAACAAAAAACCGTATAATTCTGAGGTGTTGACTTTACCCGAAATTCAGGTAGCCATCATGAAAGATCAGCTTCCGTTGACGAATACGGGTTGGGATAAGATCATTCAACAAGCAACAGAAAAAGATCCAGCTAAACGCTCTTTAAAAACAAACTATAAAGTCGAGATGGCTTCTACATCTTTTTCTAATACAGTTATTGAAAAGCCTATTCGTGAAATAAGGAAAAAAGGACCTAATGCCAAAAGAATGTATGTTCTTATTGGCATTTTGATAATTTTTTTAATGAGCGCACTTATTTATAATTTGAGTAAGGAAGAAAAGCCTAAAAATCAGTTTGATTCCTTCCCTGAAGATACAACCACTGAAACAAGTTTACCAACTGATAAAGCAGAAGAACCAGATTTGAAGAAAGATAAAACTAGATTACCTGAAGAGCAAGAGACTACCAATAAAAACATACCAGAAGAAAAAAAAGAAGAGCCAAAACAACTTCCTGTTGAAAAAGAAAAACAGAAAGGAGATGTGAAAGTAGCTCCAATTGAATCATCAACTAAATTAAAAATTGGTCAGAAATACCAAGGTGGAATTATTTTTTACTTAGATAATTCAGGAGAACATGGAAAAGTTTGCACTGAAAATGATTTTGTTAAATTATTAGATTGGAAAGAGGCAATAGATCGTTGTAGAAACTTAAATTTAAGCGGATTTAGTGATTGGTATTTACCCTCCAAAACCGAATTAAATCTGCTTTATCTGCATCGTTCTGAGATTGGCGGTTTTACTAGCTTCTCCTACTGGAGTTCTTCGCAATACGATAACGTCAGTGCGTGGGAGCAGTTTTTCGATGGTGGTGGTCAGTATTACAGCGATAAGGACGGAAAAGCAAATGTTCGCGCTATTCGCGCTTTTTAGCCATTTATCTCCCGATAGCTATCGGGATTAACTATTTAGAAATATGATCAACCAACAACTAAATAATTACAAAATCATCTCTCTTCTTGGAGAAGGAGGGATGGCATTCGTTTATTTGGCGCACGATAATAAATTTGATACAGAAGTTGCAATAAAAATTCTTAAAAAAGAATTTGTACATAATGAGAACATTAGAAAACGTTTTTTAGCTGAAGCAAAAAACATGTTTAAAATGTCTCATCCTAATATCATTAAAGTAACTGATTTAATTGATGCTGGCGATATTGTTGCTTTTGTGATGGAATACATTGAAGGGCGAACATTGGATGAATACATCAACCTCAATGGTGTGTTTAAAGATGCTGAAATCGCTAGGTATTTCCCGAAAATGATTAAGGCGATTGAATACGTTCATGATAAAGGTTTCATTCACAGAGATATAAAACCGTCCAATTTCATTTTGACAAAAGATCATGAAATTAAATTGCTTGATTTTGGAATAGCAAAAAATACGAATTCAGATAATGACGATTACACTTCAACAAATTTAGGACAGCAACTGGGTACTCCTTTGTATATGAGTCCAGAGCAAATTGAATGTGTTGCACCAATAACTAATCTAACCGATATTTATAGTTTGGGAGTAACTTTATGGTTTATGGTAATGGGACATTCTCCATACAACTTGAAAGATATCAGTATCCTAAGCTTACAAAATAAAATTCACAAAGAACCACTTCCCTTAACGCATACTATTTGGGACTCAGTAATCCAAGAAGCAACTGCAAAAGATCCATCTAAACGCTCTTTAAAAATTAATACTAAAATGGGAGTGGAGTCAATATCTGTTTCAGATACAGAAATAGATCCTTTGATTTCGCAGCAAAAACCAAAGAAAGAGAAACGAGAGAACAAAGCATTTTTTAATATTAAAACGGTCAGTATTGGAGTAGGAATTTTGCTTTTTATTGCAATACTCCTAATTAGTTTTAGTAAAGGTGAAAAGCTTGATAGTACAGTTGCAAATAACCCTGAAGATACAACTACTGAAACAAGTTTACCACCTGAGAAAGTAGAAGAACCAGATTTGAAGAAAGAAGAGACAAAAAAGTTACCTGGTGAAAAAACTACAAATCAAAACCCTCCTGAGGTTATAAAGGAAGAACCAACTGTAACATCAACTAAATTAAAAATTGGTCAAAAACACCAAGGGGGAATTATTTTTTACTTAGATGATTCGGGTAACCATGGTTATATTTGCGCAGAATATGATTTCGTTAAATTAGATTGGAAAGAAGCAATGGATCGTTGCCGAAACTTAAGTTTAAATGGTTTTTCAGATTGGTATTTGCCACCCGCATCTGAACTAAATTATTTATTTAGGCTGAAAAATGACATAGGAGGATTTTCTAGTTTCAACTATTGGAGTTCTTCTCAGAACAGTATATACGATGCTTGGGCTCAGAGTTTTACGAATGGCAAACAAGAAAACTTTTCTATGGATGCAAATGAATTCCACGTTCGAGCTATTCGGTCTTTTTAGCCATATATCTCCCGATAGCTATCGGGATTAACTATTTAGAAAAATGATCAACCAGCAATTACAAAATCATTTCTCTTCTTGGTGAAGGTGGGATGGTGAATGTATAGTTAATTTAAGCTTTCTTTAGGACGGAATTATGCCGTTAAAGGACTGAAGTATAAATTTTTAGCATGCATTGGTGCAAATCATGAAACGCATTACCCAGAAAGTTTGAAATGTATAACTTGAAATGATAATGCAAAATTTTGCTTCAAAATATAGATTCTAAGCTATAAAAACTGTTCACCTGACTATTAAATAAAAAAGGAAAACAATTTATTCAATTGCAATGGCAACGACATTAAATTCGGGATTGTACTTTAATCGTTTTACTTCTCTAAATTCAAATTCTAAGGTTAATGTTTGTCCTGGATTCATATAATGAACTTCCTTTTGATCCCACGATTCTCCTTCTTGAGAGCATGTTGCTATTACTTCTACATTACCAGGAATATTTGAATCATTTGTAATTGTTGCATAACCAACCATAGTCTTGTCGAATAATCCTTTTTCAACAAACTCTACAAATTTATCCTCCACAATGGGATTTGAATAAACATAAGACTCTTCGAATGAACTACTCGTTGAATTGCGAGACAAAAGTGCAGCAAAAACTACAATAATTCCTACAGCAGCAAGCGATAGAATAATTATCAATCCTTTTTTTCTTTTTTTAGGAGCTGCAGTATTATTCTTAAAGGATGAAGCATTGTTTTTTGGACTTTCACCAACACCATTTGTTGAGGTATTGTAATCTTCCGAAACGACTCTTGTTTTGTTCTCTTCTTTTTGATTATGTTGTTCAAAATAATTCTTCCAAGGAACTAAAACGGTACCTATTTTTAATATATCATTTTGTTTTAAGCTTGTTTCATCGTCAATTCTAATACCATTAATAAAAGTACCATTACTCGAATTATTATCACAAATTATAAAACCATTTGTGGTTTGCACAATTGTTGCGTGATGTCTTGAAACGCTGCTATCGTCTATAACAATATCATTATCTTGATTTCTTCCAATTCTAATTTGTTTCATACGAATAATATAATTTTTTAATAAATTGAACGATGAAAATAGCACTTTAAAGCGGATTTTCAAATTACTCTTAATTCAATTAAAGAGTTTGAAATAGCAGCAGATGCTCAATGCAATCGTTATGAAAAATCTTTAATTATGAATTTACAACCAGCATTGCAATAGCAATACTTAATAGTGATAAAACAAGTCCCGCAATAGCAAGTCCTCTAGGGCTTTTGAATAATCCAGCACAAGAAATGACTAAACCTACGATTCCTAAAATACCACCTATTACAATGAAAGAACCTAAAAAACTTATTAGACCAATAACAAACCCAGCTACACCAAGACCATTTGTATTTTCATTGGATGTATTACTTATTTGCTGAACTATTACATGTTGTTGAACATTTTGATTTTGAACGTGGCCTGATTCAGCTACTCGTGCTGGTTTAGCAGCTTCCTCTATGATTGTTTCAGTCCCATTAGATTTTTTATTCTCTCCAAAACTTACATAATTTATCCATGGAACTTGCACTGTTCCCAATGTTAATTTGTCATTTTGTTTTAAAACAGTATCGTCTTCAATTCGCTGACCATTAACAAAAGTTCCATTGCTTGAACTATTATCACAAACTATAAAACTATTGTTTGTTTGAATAATTGTTGCGTGATGTCTTGAAACGCTCGTATCGTCAATGACAATATCATTATCTTGATTTCTTCCAATCTTAAGTTGTTTCATCAGAATAGTTTATTTTTTTTCCAGATAAAAGTCATGTACTAACTTTCCATTGTTTGCTTTCCATACTCCTGAAGCTTCAGCTCCAGAATAAGAACCCTCGCATTCTAATCCTTCGCCTCTCTCAATCGTATTGCTGTATCCAACAAATTTTAAAGTAAAGACTCCATCCCATTTGTCATCACCAGGCTCGTTCAATGTTACATCGTATGCCTTAGAACAAGGTTGATCCCATGTTCCAATTTGAAAACGACCTTTTAAATTCCTTTTGTTCGTTCCGAGGATATTAAAACCTGATAGTGTTTCACCATTTACTTTATTTATTACAATCGTCAATTTTTTACCGTTCATTTCTCCATACCATGTACCTAACATGATTGTTGCTGCGGTGGATGTTTCATCTTGATCTTCAACAACTTGTTTATTTTTAATCTTATTATTCCCTTCAATAGAATTGTTTTCGTTCTCCTGTAAATTTTCAATCTCTTGTTTTGGGTTTTCTGATGATTCCGAATTGACACAACTCGATAATAGTAATGTAAGAATTAAAATCAGTTTTGTATTCATTTTAAATGATATTTGAATTATGTAAATATAACAATATCATTGATTTAACTATAACCTTCTAATAGTTTGTTTAATACAAAAAGTTCCCGTTCGTTTAATTAGAGTAATACAATCCTTATTGCCTAAGTAAAGCAATCGCCAAACATGTTTAAAAATTTGACTTAAATCCTTTTAACGTCCAACGAAGCAAGAAGAATGCAGCAAAAGCTAGTATTGATGCAGCAAGGAAAGGGGAGCCGTAACTCCAATCTTCTTTGGGGTAATTGGTGCGAGAAGTATAGAAAATCCACATGAATAATTGTGGACCAATAATTTCACCTAGACTCATCATACTGGTAAAAACCCCTTGGAGTTCACCTTGCTCGTTGTTTGCGGTTCCGCTCGATACAATTGTTCGTATGGCTGGATCTACAATACCAGATAAGGCATAGGGCAAAATAATTAGGTACATCATCCAACCCATATCACTTGGAATAAATGAAATACCAATGAGCGTTATAAATAATACACCAAGACCTAAGGTTGCAGCGCCTTTTTCCCCTATTTTTTTCACTAATAATCCAGATGCGGCGCCTTGCACAACACCAAAGCAAACTCCAACAACAGCTAGTGAAATTCCCACTTCTTTTGCTGTCCAACCAAATTTTGACATGGAAAAATAGTTCCAAGCAGAATGAACAGACATATTGGTAAGGATCAAAAAGAAACTCACTATGAAGAGGTATTTCATTTTTTTGAAACGCCCCATTTGAAGAATTGCACCAAGTGGATTTGCTCTTTTCCATTCGAATTTTCTGCGTTCACTTGGTGGTAATGATTCTTTCAAGACAAAGAAGCCGTAAACAAAATTCACCAGTGAGAATATTGCTGCAGCTAAAAACGGTGCTCTTGGACCAAAATCGGTTAGGAGTCCGCCAATTGCTGGACCAACCACAAAACCGACACCGAAAGCGGCACCAATCATTCCGAAATTTTGCGCTCTATTTTCTTGTGTAGAAATATCGGCAATATAAGCTGCGGCGGTCGTATAGCTTGCTCCAAAAATACCTGCAACTGCTCGTCCCATCACTAACCAAAACAGATCTGGCGCATAAAACATAACAATGTAATCCAAGCCCATTCCAAGAACTGAAATTAGAAGAATAGGTCTTCTACCAAATCGGTCACTTAGATTACCAATTAAAGGCGAAAAAAGGAACTGCATCAAGGCATAAGAACCCATTACAACCCCATAATACTTTGAAGAATCATCAATCGAAACATTGGCTGTCTCTGATACAAGAGTTGGGAAAGAAGGAATAATTATTCCCAAGCCAATAGAGTCAAGGCAAATGGTAATTAAAATAAAAATAAGTGCAGATTTCGATGATACAAGACTCATGCGACAAATATCGCAAATTGTTTGTTACTTATACAATTTCTTCTTGAGCCAAAATGCCACATTCACCATGATAATTAGTGCTGGGACTTCTACAAGTGGACCAATTACTCCCGCAAACGCTTGACCTGAATTGATTCCAAAGACACCAATTGACACTGCAATAGCCAATTCAAAATTGTTTCCAGATGCCGTAAAAGATAGCGCAGCATTCTCTGCATAATCAGCACCAGCCCATTTTCCAAGGAGAAACATTAAGATGAACATGATAGCAAAAAAGATGACCAATGGAATGGCAATACGCACAACATCCATCGGAATAGATACAATCATTTCACCCTTTAAACTGAACATTACAACAATTGTAAATAGCAATGAAATCAAGGTAATAGGCGAAATAAAAGGAATGAATTTCGTGCGAAACCATTCTTCACCATTTACTTTTATTAAAACAAAGCGACTTATTACAGCGGCACCAAACGGAATTCCCAGATAAATACCAACTGTTTGCGCAATTTCTAAAATAGTAACATCAATTTTAAGTGCGTCTATCCCAAAGAAAGGCAATACAATTTCCAAGTAGAAATAGGCGTATAGACTGAAGAAGAAAACTTGTAATATACTGTTGATTCCAACCAATCCTGCCACTAATTCGCGGTTTCCTTCCGCTAATTCGTTCCACACAATGACCATGGCAATGCACGGTGCTAGACCGATAATGATTAAGCCTGTCATGTATTCGGGATAATCTTTCAGAAAGATAACCGCTAAAGAAAACATTAAAAAAGGTCCGATAATCCAGGTGACAAAAAATGAAACGGCCAATAACTTTGGTTTAGCCATCACTTTTGGAATTTTTGAAAATTGCACTTTTGTCAGCGGAGGATACATCATGAGAATTAATCCGATGGCTAAAGGAATGTTCGTTGTACCATCTGAAAACGAATTGATAAAATCATCGGCTGTTGGTATAAAATAACCAATTCCAATTCCAATAACCATTGCGAGGAAAATCCAAAGGGTTAAATAGCGATCGAGGAAACTTAGTTTTTTGCGTTCTGCCGCTGGGGCGCAGTTTGTTGAAGACATGGTGAAGGGAATTATGAATTATGAATTATGAATTATGAAATCCGAAGGATTCAATGACCAACGGGAATTAATTATGAAATCCGAAGGATTCAATGACCAAAGGGAATTAATTAATTGATTAATGAAAAAACGTACAAGCATTCCAAGGCTATTTGATTGGAGCGTTCCAAGTATTTTTCGTCTTGAAGCGGAGTGTTGTCGAATGCTTTTGTATCATCGTAAGTTGTTCCAATGCGTAAATCAACACCGGGTATAAACGGACAATTTTCTTCTGCGTCGGAACACGTCATGATGGCAGAAAAGTTCGATGTAGGATTGACATCGTGATCATAGACCTTTGAGAAACACGTGGTAGATTCATCTTCACCAAAGCGAACAATATAGGTTGGATTAGATTCCATTGACGCAGTGCTGATTTCGAACCCAGATGTTTTTAAAGCATTAATAGCATTTGGATTGAAAGCAGTTGCTTCTGTGCCCCCAGAAAAAGTAAACACAGACGGTATCTTGTAATAGTTTGCCGCAACAGCCGCCCATACTTGTCCAAAATGACTTCTCCGTGAATTGTGCGTGCACACATACACCAAGTTGATTGGTTCATCTTTCGCTATTTTCGATTGAATGTAATTCGAAATTTTTACGAGCAACTCCTTTCTTTCCGCTGCTATTGTATCGAATTTCGAAACTAATTGATCGCACTGAATTTTTATTTTTTGAAACACTTTTTATTACGAATTATGAATAATGAATAATGGTTCCTGAGCTGGACTCCCCTGAGCTTGCCGATGGGTCGAAGGATGAAATCCAAAGGACTCAGACTTCAGGGAATTAATAAGAACACCAAAGGTGTCTTTGTGTACTATCTTATTCTTGGACAAGCTTTTTCTTCTTATTGTCCTATGTGTTAAAATAATGAAATGCTTATTTAGCAACATTTGCCTCCTGGTTTGCATTTGTTTTCATTTTGATTGCCGATTTCTGACAGTTTTACTTTTTGTTTTTCTGAAGGAATACCGCAAGCATCTTCTGCCAAGCAAGCTGTCAATTTTGAGGTCAATTGAAAAGAGATTCCATTGTATTCAAGTCCATATTTACCAATTGTATCACTTTGATATTCCACTTCAATCTCTAATTCAGGGTCTATGTTAAGTGTACGTTCTGAAAGTTCAATGATGTTATTTAATTTTTTTGGTGCCAATCGATGGTCATAATCACCTGCTTCCCACAATTGAAAATTGACAACTTTTTCCTCGCGAACTGTTCCACCGCAATCAATAAATTTTTTAGTTACAACGCCAACTTCTGTTACATGAAAGTGCGCTGGCACGAATGATTTATTGGGTAGTTGAAAGATAACTGTATCAAGGTCAGTAAGAATTTGTTTGATTTCTGAAAGTTTCATGATGAGTTGTTTTAGAATTTGTTGTTGTTAATTAAATGGACATGCTCTTAGCAACACCCGGTATTTTTCTTTTCTGAAGATTCGATGTAGATTTCTAAAATAGATTTGATTTGTTTAATGGTTTCCTCATTTATACAGTAGCAAACACCTTTTCCTTCGATTGTTCCTTGTATGATGTTTGCATTTTTGAGTTCTCTTAGATGCTGAGAAACCGTTGCTTGCGAAAGAGGGAGCACATCTACTAAATCGCCACAGATACATGAATTCATGGAAAGAATGTGTTCGATGATTGCGATTCTTGCGGGGTGACCAAGTGCTTTGAAGATTTCAGCGGTTTGGTTTTGTTGTTGTGTAAAGAAATCTGATTTTGATGCTCCCATTTTTATACTATTTTAAATTGTAATTTTTTGAAGTTTGAAACTTTATAAAGTTGCAACATTGCATGTTTCAAAACTTACAACATTTAAACTTTACATCTTTACAATATTGTTATATTGCAATATTACGATAAAGAAATCAATTTGAATCATAAAATCATCATAAAAGTTTGAAAAGAACGATTATAAATTAAACATCTTTGGATATTGAATCCTTTGGAATTCATCCCGATTCATCGGGGTTTAGAAAATTAGAACTCCACAAATATCAACAAAACCTACTCAATCGTTGATACCTTCAATTTTTCACGATACCCAGAAAAAACATTTGATTTAGAAATAAATCCCTCATAAATACCTTCATCAACAACAGGAAGTACCCAATTTCCAGTATCGTCGAATTTATGCATGACAATATCCATTGGGTCATTATGAAGGACTAGTTCAGTTGGTTTAACCATCAGGTCTTGTGCTTTAACAGAAGTATAAAACTCTGTTTTGAACATTGTATCGCGAATGTCATCGAGCCAAATGAGACCGAGAAGGCGCTTTTGAGAATCAACGACTGGAAAGACATTACGAGTAGAATTGGAGACAACTTTTACCAAATTTCCTAAACTTGTATTTGGTGAAAGAAGTGGGTAGTCTTTTTCGATGAAATCAGCAGTATTTATGGCTGATAAAACATTTTTGTCCCTATCCGAAGTTAACGCATTGCCACTCTCAGCAATATTCTTCAAATCCATAGAATAAGGATCAAAATAGCGAGAAATTGCAAAACTGATAGATGAAACAATCATGAGTGGAATCATTAAGGTGTATCCACCAGTAATTTCTGCAATCAAGAAAATTGCGGTTAGAGGAGCGTGGTAAAGTCCACTTAAAATTCCAGCCATACCTACAATTGTGAAGTTATTTACAGGAAGTTCTGATTGAAAAATTAAATTGAATACGCGTGAAAAGAAATAACCTAGGTAAGCTCCAACAAATAGAGCAGGGGCAAAGTTCCCTCCATTTCCACCTGCACCAAGTGTTAAGCCTGTTGCGATGGATTTAACAAATACAAGTACACCTATAAAAATAAGTACAAACCATTCATTCGATTTGAATCCTTGAAATAAACTACTGTCTAAAAGAACTTCTGGATGCTGTGTTGCGAGCGATTTAATACTTTGATATCCTTCCCCAAAAAGTGATGGAAATATAAATATCAATGCAGCAAGTGCAAGTCCACCAAGAACGACTTTTTTATACCTTCCTCCTTGATTAAGATGGAAAAGCGATTCAACTCGTATAAACATTCTCGCATGGTAAACAGAAACTACTCCTGCAAGAATTCCGAGAAGAACGTAAAATGGTACGTTTATGTAATCAAACGAATGCTCCATTCGAAATGACAGTAAAATTTCATCGTTCAAGATAACTTTTGAAATTAAGGCACCTGAAGCGGATGCAATAATTAAAGGTGTAAAAGCTGATATGGTTAAATCCAATAACAATACTTCCAAAGCAAAGAGAACACCAGCGATTGGAGCATTAAAGGCAGCACCGATGCCCGCTGCTATACCACAGGCTAATAGGAGTGTTCGTTCTTTGCTACTAAGTTTATATTTTCGAGAGTAGTTTGAGCCCAAAGCTGCTCCTGTAATGACGATTGGAGCCTCCAAACCGGTAGACCCTCCAAATCCAACCGTAATTGAACTCGTAATTACTTGATCGTAGGTTTGATTTTTAGGAAGAATACTGGATTTTTTAGCGATAGCATAATGCACTTGCGATAATCCCTTGACCAATTTGTTTTTCAGTACTTTTTTTACCACTAAAACAGTTAGGAACAAACCAAACATAGGTAATAACAAGTACAAAAAACGATAGTCGCTTAGTTTTTCATACGTTGCAGCAAGGAAAATATAATGTACAAATGTTTTTAAAAGTATGGCTGCTAAACCAGCTGTTAGACCTATTAAGATACTTGAAAGAATAATGAATTGCTTTTTTGTTAAACGGTTTTGAGCCCATTTAACAACCATTTCAATTCGCTTAATTATCCAATGGATCATTTATTTTGAAAGTTTAAAAGAATCTTAAATTGTAAATCACAAAGATAACCAAGCAATTCAATTCTTTAAAGTATAGAAAAAATGACTATTTTATTTTTATTAACTCAGTCCCCAATCAACATCGATTTGTAAACAATAGAATTAAATACATCAATCACTTCGAATTATACATTTACCATAACAATGAAAACAATTGTTTTCTAAGAATTAATCCATCCCATCAAACCAATATTTCCAATTCATTTCTAAGTCATTTGTTCAAATTAATTGGCATGGAAGGAAATTTGATGTAAGATGAGTAAATTTCTCTTGAACTATAAACTGGATAGGTCTACCTTCAATATTTGATCCTGTAATCGTTATGGCAAATACCATTTCGAGAGTGGTATGATTTAAACCGTGCCCATCTCACTTCTAATTCAAATACAGTTTACAATCCAATTGCTTTTGTTAATGAACTGGTTTTAACTCCTTTTACTTTCGGAAATATTAAGGATTCAGTTTAAATAGATAATAATACAGACTGTAGATTAACTTCTGGCGATCTTGCTATCCTATTTGTATTAGTTGGGGTGAATTCATTTACAATTACCTGTCCGAAGCGCTATAAATCCCTTTATTTATTGCCTTAGAAAGCAAAATAAAACTAGATGAAAAATATCATGCACCAACCAAAAGTAATGGCTAAGGCACAAAAGCCTAATACAATATATTGATTCAATGTAATATGAACTTCCACACCTTCTGCTGGTTCTTTGGACATAATAAGCATTATGAATTTAAGGTAGAAATAAACCCCGATGGCAGAATTTATAAGTGCAAAAATGACCAACAACAAATAATCATTGAATGCACTGGCGAAGAGCATTGTTTTACCGAAAAACCCTGTAAGTGGCGGTATACCTGATATCGACAACAAGGCAATTATTGAAACTACACCAACGAAAGGATATTTATAACCAATACCTTTAAAAGAAGTAGTCTCAACATCCTCTTCTTGGTTTAAGGTGAGTGATAAAGTAAGCATAGCAATTACGGAGCTACCGTAACCAAGCATAAACACCCATAGATTTACTTCACTTGCGATATCTCTATTCAATAAAGCAACTAAAGCATAGGCTCCATTCGTTATACTCGAAAAGGCCATTAAACGCTTAAATTTACGTTGGTTCAGTGCTGATAGATTTCCAATGAACATGGAAACAAAAATCACTACAGCAAGAATACCTGACCAAAAGAAATGAATTTCACCAAATGCTGTTTGAAATAGTTTCAAAAAGGCAAATACTCCAACCAATTTTACAACTGAAGCCATGTATGTCATAAAAACAGTTGGACTTCCGTTGTAGACATCTGCTACCCAAAAATGGAAGGGAAATGCACCAACTTTAAACAGTAGAGCCGACATTACGAATAACATTCCTACAAAAACATATGACATATTTGTTCCCGGCGCATTTATTAAATCCTTAATTGCATGGAAGTTAAAGGTGTTTGTTCCGCCATAAATTAAAGCAATTCCAAATAATAAGAGACAAGTAGCCAGAGCTCCAGTAAAGAAATATTTAATGGCTGCCTCTGATGATAATTCTGATTTCTTTTTTGATCCCGCTAACACATACAAAGGAATTGATAGAATTTCTACCCCTAAGAAAAACATAAAAAAGTCCTCTGCGCCAATCAGGCAGAAGGCACCAGATAAAGAAAATAAAAGTAACGCCGCATAATCTCCTGTGTGAGATTTTTCTTGTTTCAGGTAATTATACCCTCCGAAAATAATTGCTGAAGTAAAAATTACCGCTAATGATGCAAAAGAATTCGCATAGCCACCGAAACTCAATAACTGGTATTTTTCAGGTAAAAAATGTACAGGACAATTTTGAACTACAAGTGTTAATGCTAAGCCTAATAGCGAAGTAATGATAACAAGATTTGGTTTATTCATTATTCCAATGAACATAGCCAATAATCCGGTAATAAATATGACAACAATTGCTTCCATTCTGCTATTTTACTATTGGTAATTCATTAAACGTATTCAAAAGTTGGGTAACACTTGCATCCATGAAATTGGTAATTATTGATGGGAATAAACCAAAAATAATACTGAAAATCATCAGGATAATAAACACTGCCAACTCGTTCCATTTTAAATCTTCAAAATGAGTAGTTTTCGGTGCGCTGTGCATACTGATTTGAAATGTCCTTAACATGTAAACAGCACCAAACACCAAGGTTGTCGCACTTAATAAACCACTGTATAAATGTAATTCTGAAAGTTCCTTGATAAGGATAAACTCACCAATAAATCCAGCTGTAAATGGAACTGAAATAGATACTAATAAGATTAAGGTGAACCAAAATCCAAATTTGGGAGCTAATTTCGCAACTCCACCCATTTCTTTAATATTGTGGGTGTTCATGCGTGAAATCAATATTTCTGCCACTAGAAACAAACCAATCGAAACAATACTGTGGTTTATGATTTGAATCATTGCGCCTTTTAACACATTTTCATTGAATAGGAATAATCCTGCTGTGATTAATCCAAGGTGGCTGACAGAAGCATAAGCAAATATTTTCTTGATGTCGTTTTGCTTGATACAAATGATACCTCCGTATACAACACTTCCAACACCTAAAACAATTACGAGCCATTTGAAGTTTTCCAATCCTTCAGGTGCCAATGGAATCATCCATTTAAGTATTCCAAACAAGGCCATTTTTAGCATTAAAGCTGAAAGTAACATTGTTCCTGCCATTGAGGAATTAGCATAGGTTTCCGCTTGCCATGTATGGAAAGGAGCCAAAGGGATTTTAATTGCAAAAGCCAATAGAAAACCACCCATAATCCAATACGCCATGTTAGTCGTTAATTGAACATTTAAAAGGTCAGCATAACCAAAGGATAGTGATTTGGAACCAAGTGCAATCAAGGATAAGAGCATGGCAAGTGAACCAACAAGGGTGTACAAGAAAAACTTCAATAAAACTTTGTTATTTCTTTTTCCAAACCAATAGAGGATAAGAAAAATAGGAATTAAGGTAAACTCCCAGAAGACATAGAATAAGATGCCATCTGAAGCAACAAATACGCCAAGCATGCCGAATTGCATTAAGAATACCAATGCATTAAATAGCTTACTTCGAGACGATTCCATGTTGTAATTGCTCAGCAAGATGATTGGAATACTTAAGGAAGTTAACACAATCATTATTAGTCCAATCGCGTCATAACTCATTTCAAGGGTCAAGCCAAACTGATACACTTTTCCTGGATCAAAAAGCTGAACAGTAGACCCTGCTTCATATGCCATTAAATATGCAATGGAAATACCCGCTGGAATCAGACTAGCAATAAGTCCGAATAAACGAATATTCTTTTGAGGGACAATAAAGGAGATTAATCCTAATGCCAAAGTTGTTATTAGTAATTCCAAAACTTAAAGTAGATTAGACAATAGCCGATTAATAAAATAATTCCAATCATCATTGATAACAAATAGTTCGAAAGAACACCCGTTTGTATTTTTTTCAATTGAACACCAGTAAAACTGATCATTTTCGCAAACTGATCTACTCCTGCATCTATGATTTGATTATCCACAAATACAGCGAATGTTCTAGAAAGCCATTCAACTGGTTTAACAAAAACAGTGTTGTAAACTTCATCAAAATACAATTTGCGGCTTGAAATCATTTCCCATCCTTTGTAATCATGTTCTGATGGAGTTGTTTTTTTATTTCGCACATACTTGTTATACGAAAAACCGATAATTAACAAGGTAAGTGCACTAGTTCCAACCATTAAACCAATGGAGGACATGAAATCTAGGTGATGTGGCTCAA
>JAIOZF010000036.1 GCA_021740745.1 Crocinitomicaceae bacterium
ATTACTGAATATGTTTCAATGAAAAAAGTTATTCCACTTTTAAATGCGGTTCATGCGGACCCAGGTTTAAATTTCGAAGCGTCAAATTTGGTGTACCCAACTCGAAGTAACAGCCCAAATAAACTTGATTCAACCGTATTTTTTTCATTGTTTAAAAAACGTCCACGTAAAGCTGGTGTCGTATGGTTTTTACACCTTGATATTTTGAGTGACCCATGGGGTGTTCATTATACGGTGAATGAAATAATTGACAAACGTTGTTACTACGTGAATTTACAGTTGGGCTTTAAGGAAGAACATCGCATTGAATATATGATGCGTAAGATTCAATGTAAAATGGTTGAAAAGAAGGAATTGACAGGAGAAAGTGTTTTTGAAAGTGTTCAGGGTAAATTCGATGAGGCAGATTTCAAATTTATTGTGTTGAACTCACGCATTGCAATGGACAATAAGCTTACTGCATTTCAATCTATTTGTGTTAAGGCTTACCGTTTCGTTAAATCTACTGGTTTGAAACCTGCTGAAGATTTTGGATTAGATAAAACGAACGTAATGGTTGAGTACATTCCAATTAGTGTCACCAAGCAATATGATCAAGAGTTAATAGAAGACTGGGAAGATTATTCCGCAAAAAGCGATAAAGTGAAACTTACACGAAGTGAAGATCCTCGTTCACCAAAAAAGTTATAAAAGGGAATGTAAATTCTCAAATTCAGATTAAATAATCAACTTATTAGGCACAAAAAAATCCGCTTCTTTCGAGGCGGATTTTTTTGTTTTATTATTTTGTAAAATGATTTGATATCTTGCCGCGCTAACGCTTGCACTTTATCAATATAACGCTATTTCTTATCATCAACCTCTTCGAAGTCAACATCAGTAACTTCGTCACTTGGATTACCAGCGTTGTTATCTGCTGCACCAGCTTGACTTCCATCATTTGCTGCGTTGTACATATCTTGAGATGCTGCTTGGAAAACGTTGTTCAATTTTTCAATTGCTGCTTCTAAGTTCGCTGTATTTTTAGAATCGAATTCTTTCTTCAATTCAGCTAATGCTTCTTCAATTGGCGCTTTTTTGTCAGCTGGAATTTTATCACCGTATTCTTTCAATTGACGCTCAGTTTGGAAAATTGTTGAATCAGCCTTATTGATCAACTCAACTTCCTCACGTTTCTTGTTATCAGCATCTGCATTTGCTTCAGCTTCAGCTTTCATACGTTTGATTTCTTCGTCAGATAAACCAGAAGACGCTTCAATCTTGATAGATTGTTGTTTTCCAGTACCTTTGTCTTTTGCAGAAATTTGCATGATACCATTTGCATCAATATCAAATGTTACTTCGATTTGAGGAACTCCTCGTTGTGCAGGTGGAATGTCAGTCAATTGGAAACGACCCAATGTTTTGTTGTCATTCGCCATTGGACGTTCACCTTGCAATACGTGAATATCTACCGATGGTTGGTTATCAGAAGCCGTTGAGAAAGTCTCTGATTTCTTCGTTGGAATCGTTGTATTAGCATCAATCAATTTCGTTAATACACCACCCATTGTTTCAATACCCAATGAAAGAGGAATAACGTCTAATAACAATACGTCTTTAACTTCTCCAGTTAATACACCACCTTGAATAGCTGCACCTACTGCAACAACCTCATCTGGATTAACTCCTTTTGACGGTGCTTTACCAAAGAAACGCTCTACTGCTTCTTGAATGATTGGAATACGTGTTGAACCACCTACTAAGATAACATCATCGATATCGCTTGTTGATAAACCAGAGTTTTTCAAAGCTGAACGACAAGGAGCGATTGTTCTTTCAACAATTGAAGAAATCAATTGCTCAAATTTCGCACGTTGCAATGTTCTAACTAAGTGTTTTGGAATACCATTTACCGGCATGATATACGGTAAGTTGATTTCAGTTGTATTCGTAGAAGACAATTCAATTTTCGCTTTTTCAGCAGCTTCTTTCAAACGTTGCAAAGCCATCGGATCTTCGCGTAAATCTAAACCTTCTTCAGACTTAAATTCTTCAGCTAACCAATTGATGATTGCATCATCAACATCGTCACCACCTAAGTGAGTATCACCGTCAGTAGCTAACACTTCAAATACACCATCTCCAAGTTCTAATACTGAAACGTCATGCGTTCCACCACCGAAATCGAAAACAACAATTTTCATGTCTTTTCCTTTCTTATCTAAACCATAAGCAAGGGCAGCTGCAGTTGGTTCGTTGATGATACGCTTGATTGTTAAACCAGCAATTTCACCTGCTTCTTTAGTCGCTTGACGCTGAGAGTCATTAAAGTATGCCGGAACAGTTACAACCGCTTCAGTAACTTCATGACCTAAGTAATCTTCAGCTGTTTTCTTCATTTTTTGAAGAATCATTGCTGAAATTTCTTGAGGAGAGTATAAACGCTCATCTATTTTAACACGTGGAGTGTTGTTGTCTCCTTTCACTACAGTGTAAGGTACACGCTTAATCTCTTTTTTCGTTTCGTCAAAATTCGATCCCATGAATCGTTTGATCGAATAAATTGTTTTTGTTGGATTTGTAATGGCTTGACGCTTTGCTGGATCCCCAACTTTACGCTCTCCACCTTCAACAAATGCCACAACAGAAGGAGTTGTTCTTTTACCTTCTGAGTTGGAAATTACTACCGGCTCATTCCCTTCCATCACTGAAACACATGAGTTGGTAGTTCCTAAGTCAATCCCAATTATTTTTCCCATATCACTTAAAATTATATTTTCAGATTTTAATCCGCAGCCTCAAGTCAATCTTTATGCCACCAGAAAAAGGCATGCGAAATATGTCATTTTTGTCAATTCGCCTTACCCGTACTGCCTTAACTTATGTCGAAATGGCAGAAATACTGACAATTTCATGACTCTTTTTTGAATTGCTTGACACATTAATTGCAATCCTTATATTTGAGAAAAACAACTAAGATGAAAAACACACTATTTCTATTACTCGTGCTCTTTCTTGGAGCGTGCAATATGACTCCTTCTATGACAGCATTAGAGTACAACAATAAAATTGTGGATGAACAAAACAAGATCATCACAAAAATCCTTGCATTTTACGACGCTACTGCTGCTGGATCAGAGACCTCTGAGAAATTGCGTTTAAAAGCTTCAGAGCAATGTAAAACTTCATTGAAAGTAATTAAAGCGTTACCTGATTTTGAAGGTGAAACACGGTTGAGAGATGCCGCAGTTGAATTGTTGCTATTCTACCAAACAATGGCTGACAAAAGCTTTGTTGAAATGATGGAAATCATTGAAAAAGGCGAAGAAATAACTCAAGACGATTTAGCACAACTTGAAAAAATTGAGGCAGACATTACTAATAAAGAAATTCTTTTAGATGATGAATTAGCCAAAGCTCAAGAAGCTTTCTCTAAAAAACACAATGTAACTTTAGTTGAAAATGAAATTCAACAAAAAATTGACGGTTTAGATACTGAGTGATACTATTGAGTCTCCTAATTTTAGCCACGAATGCACGAATGATAACGTTTTCGAGTATTTGTGGCTTTTTTTTGTCTGATGCAAATCATCAAAACAATTATGGATTAATCAAATGTGAATTCTCCACTTGGAAGGAAATGCACCTTCAATTCTGGGAGATCTTGCTTTGTCAATAATTTAATCTGCTCGTAAGCCCCATTCGCGCTATCAATTGTTGGACCGCCCTCACCTACTTGTTTCGTAGAAATTACTTTACCTTTTACAAATGTTCCATCTCTTTTCAAGGTTAGCTGAAAAGCAGGAGCCATTCCACTTATTCCTTTAAGATTGAATCTTCCATAGGTACAAAAATTACCCATTGAATAAGTGATAAATTTTCCTTTGTAAGCATCAATTGCGCGAGTTACATGCGGTCCATGCCCCAAAACTACATCTGCACCTGCATCGATAGCTTTTCTGGCAAATTCATACACATTACCCCGATTTTCCTCATAGAAAATTTCAGTTTTGCGGGTAACATGTGTTCTACTTGAACCTTCTGCTCCACCATGAAAGGATACAATTACAATGTCGCATGTTTTATTCAATTCTGCGACAACAGATTGCAACGTTTTGTAGTCAGTAATTTGCAAACACGCTGTATTTGGAGCGAAAGCAGTCATTCCAATTTTCACTCCTTTCACAGTCATCGTATCCCAAGGACAGCTTTCCAAACCAGCATAACGAAATCCAGCCTCACGCAATACACGTTGCGTGTTTACTCTTCCTTCTTCACCAAAATCTCCCATGTGATTATTCGCTAATGACAAAAAATCGAAGCCAGCGTCTTTTAGTTGTGGAACAAAATATTCTGGTTGTCTAAATGCATAACACTTTGTTGAATCTGAGCATTTTTTCACTTTTCCACCGGCATTTAGAACCGTTCCTTCTAAATTACCGAAAGTAATATCTGCATTGCGCAATATTGAGTGCATGGGCTCGAGTAATAACAGATCTTTTGCAGGTAAATAATTTTCGCTAGGGAAATTCGTTCCCATCATAATATCTCCCACTGCAATAAGTGTGATAAGCGAATCATCAACCACTAAATCATCGCTAATAATCTCCTTTTTGTGGTTTTTATTTACTTCCGCTACCGAACCAAAGGGAACGAAAAAGAAAACGCTGAGTCCAATGCCCAGAACAATAGTTATCAATGTTATTTTCATACTTCTTTTCACAATTAATCGAATGCTTTAAACGAATTCTGACTCATTTCCAGTAGTTTTTCATATTGCGCTGGACTTAAATCTGAGTGGTAATAATGAATTGGATTGACTTTTTGTCCGCCCTTTTCTACTTCATAATGTAAATGTGGTCCAGTTGATTTGCCTGTATTGCCGACCAATCCTATCAGCTCCCCGCGTTTAATTTTTTGTCCCTGAGAAACCTTAAAAGCACTCAAGTGAGCATAACGTGTTTTATAACCAAATCCATGGTTGATCACAATGCATTGACCATATCCCCAACCACTTTTTTCAAGTGATTCTACCACTCCATCGCCAGTTGCATAGACTTCTGTTCCGATATTTGCTGTAAAATCCATTCCAGTGTGCATTCTTCTCGTTTTATAAATTGGATCAATCCGATAACCAAAACCTGAAGCCATGTGTTTCAAATCATTGTTTCGCACCGGTTGTATGGCTGGAATGCTCGCCAACATTTTTTCCTTGTTCTTTGCAAGGTCAAGAAGTTCTTTAAAGGATAAACGTTGACTATTTAAGCGTCGTTCTAACATATCCATTGTTTCAGACGTACTTTTAATCAATTCTGAATTTGAAAAACCATTCAAATAAGCGTACTTTTCACTTCCTCCCACTCCCATTAAACGAAGTTCTTCGGGAAATTTATCTGCATATAAGGCAACGCGATATAAATCTTCATCGCGCTTTTCAATGTCATCTAATACACTATTGGCAAGATTCAAATCTGCTTTTAAGCGTTCGAACTCACTTTTATACAATTCAATTTCGTTCTTAAGAAGTGCTTCTTTGGGCGAATCAATCTGTTTCGTAAAGAAAAAGGCAAATATCAAACCCATGACTATACTTGGGGATAGGTATAAAACAAATTTCAGTATGCGTGCACCCCAACTCAAATTCACCTCATTATAAGATAAAGTTTCGGGATTATATTTATACTTCTTTGCCGCCATTGATAGCAAAAGTAGAGAAAAAACTTTGTTTTATTAGCAAAGTTATCTGATCATGAATTGTCGTAAAAGACCTCAGCAACAATAAGATAAAAATTTGATCAGAAAAGAAATCATAATGATTTAGAAAAGAAAAAATATCTCAAAAATCCTATATTGAGATAATTTAACCATAAACTATGTAAAATCTCAGTTTGAAAAATTTGAAATTTTACATTTGAAAAATCCGGACAATCTTCTTTATTTTTCGATCAAAGAAAGAACTGCAGCGGAAAGTTGATCTTCATTCCACGGTTTCTCTATAAATTCAGAAAGTAATTTATCTTCTTTGAGTTGATTTATAGCAATCGAATTTGCTTGTCCCGAAAGCATTACACAAGGAATATTTGGATATTTTTCCTTCACTTTCAGAATTAATTCGTCACCATTCATTTCAGGCATCTGATAATCAACGATAAGTAATATTGGCTTTACTCCATTAGAAATCAAATTTTCTAATTGTGCATAAACTTCTGAGGGATTCGAATACGTTTCGATACAAGTAGTACTGCTATTTACAATTTTGTTCAACTGGAAATTCAGCATTAAATTTATCATTGGATCATCATCCACACAAATTATAGCGTATTTACACATTTTCAGGCATTTTAAATGTAACAATAAACGAGGTAAATTGTTCATTGGAGCTTACATTAATAACTGCACCATGGTCCTTCACAACCTTTTGAACGATACTTAACCCTAAACCAGTTCCATTTTTTTCTGTTTTTGTTGTAAAAAATTTATCAAAAATTCTTGATTGTATCTCTAGCGGAATCATTTTTCCTGTATTTGAGAAAGTGACAATAACATTTTCACCTTCTTTTCTGGCATTGATGATTAACTGTCCAGCAGTACCAATCTCTTCAAGTGCATTTTTTATGAGATTAGACCATAATTGATATAGTTTATTCAAATAACCACTGATTTCTATGTCGAATGGAATATCAATTTTAAGCTCAACATTATTTTTAAATTGATAACCAAACAAGTTTAGCACTGCTCGAATACTTTCATTCAAATTAATAGTTACTTTCTCTGTTTCCTTACCATCTTTTAAGAACATTCTCAGGTTTTTTATCACCATTGCAGATTTTTCACCTGCATCATAAATAGTATCTACAAATGTTCTAATTGTTTGGATATGATAAATTAAATTGATAAAATCTAATGAGTTAGATGCTTCCAAAATCTGTTTAATGGCTGCTTCATCATTTTCAAGAATACGCACCTTCACCAAATCGGACGCAATTCTGCCAGGATCATCCAGATGAGGATATTTTTCATTCAAATAATCAAGTACTTTTTGCTTTTCACGCATCATTTGCATCCCGCCAACAAACATTTCCATGTTATTTTCAATTGCTCGATTACACGCAAATCGCAATTGCTCATTTGTACTTTTACCAATAACATTCTTGAACAGACTTTCTAACGTGAACCGTATACTTTCTGCTCCAACCTTAATTGCGCCAATTGGTGTATTCAAGTCATGCGTTATACCAGCAGTTATTTCTCCAATCAATGCTAGCTTATCGTCATAGATCATTGCTTGATTCAATTCATTGTAACTAGCCGTTTTCTCCTCTACTAGTTTCTCTAAATTTTCATTTATTTCCGTTATTTTTTTATTCGTTTCTTCAATCTGCAGGATAAATTCCTTCTGCTTGTTGGCATTAACTAACATATTAGCAAAAAGATCTAATATGTTTTTATCAATTTCAGTGTAACTGTGAACCTCACCAACAGAATCAAAACCAATAAATCCAATACATTTTTCTCCATCCATCATCGGTATAGCTAACAAGCTTTTTATTCCTTGGACTGCTAATAGATCTTTGAATTTACTATCATCTAACTGTTCAACATTTAAAACATCCATTATTTTACCACTGAAATGAGTGTCAACCCAGTAAGGGACTTCCGAAAAGGGAATGTTTTGTAAAAGATCTATCTGCGGCGCTACTCCATCTCTGCACCATTCAAAAAGATTGTTGATTGTTTCTAATTCGTGATTGTAATCAAATATATAGCTGCGATCCGCATCAACAAACAGACCAATATCTTTTAATGCCTTGTCTATTTCTTTATTCAGATTGATCTCATCTATGTTGATTAAGCGATTACTAATATTCATTAGCAAATCTTGAAAATTGATTTGTCGCTGGATGATGGTCTCATTCAACTTAGCCGCCGTAATTTCCTGTCTAATTGACAAAAACTCGTAAGGATCACCACTTTCATCTAATACAGGAAAAATAACTGTGTTCACCCAGTAATAAGCACCATCCTTTCGTTTGTTGCGTATTTCACCGTGCCAAATTTGACCCGAAAAGAGCGTTTTGTACATATTACTCCAAAATGCCTTTGTGTGATTGTTTGAATTAATTATTCGATGATCGCTACCAATTAATTCTTTAAGGGAGTATTGAGAAACTTCACAGAATTTCTGATTGGCACGTATTATTTTTCCACTTGTGTCAGTGACCGAGACCAACGAACTCGCATCAATAGCCTCTGTCAACGATTTTAAATACTTGTTTTTTTCATCAAGAATACGCGTGTTTTCTAATCTATCTGTAATATCTTTAGCAGTTGTTATAATATATTTCTTACCTTGAAATTCTCTCGCGACTATTGTTATTTCGATGGGAGTGTACGCATTAGTTTCCACATTAAAATGCTTCGTATCTGCAACAATTTTTCCTACATCGAACATTAATTTAACATGGTTATTCCAATCTTCTTTTGTCGCAATTTGTTTTTCAACATCATAAACTGAAAATTCGCTTGGATTTTCCATAGGAATCGATAATCTTTCCGATGCTGTTTTATTTACATATACAAAAGTCCCTTCTTCATCAACAACTTGAATACCATCAGATGTTTGGTCAAGGAAAAAAGCCATTCTTTCAAGCTTGGCCTTTTTTTCTTCTAATATGGTGTTGGCATGAGAAAGTTCGGTTATATCAATAAGAGTTCCTTCTATGATTTCTATTCCATTCTCTAGAAAATAACTAGCATTGGTCAAATATTCGACCGTGTCACCATTCTTTGAGGTAATTTTAAAGATATAATTAACTAGTCTTCCCTTTTCTTTAATCGATTTTACAAAAGAATTCCAAATTTCACTTTCAAGTAAGCGTTGGAGATTTTTATTCGTTTTGATTTCATTTTCATGGGTAAAACCAAATATTTGTGCGAAAGATTTATTAAAATCAAGAATATCGCCATTCACCGTTGTTTTAAAAACACCCGCAAGGTTATTTTCAAAAAGTGACTTGTATCGTTCTTCATTCTTTTTTGCTGTTTTTATCGCTTCTTTAATTGGAGAGATATCCATCCCATATCCCAGCACCCCCATTAGGTTATGTTTCTCTCTAAAAATAGGCGAAAAAGATCGTTGAACAGTTTTAATTGAGCCATCTTTCAATACATGTTCAGTCTCCAAAGCAATCGATTCTCTATTTTTAACAACACGATTAAAGATTTCTCTTCGATCTTCGGCCATGGTATTTTCGATTCCTTTTAAATTACAATAATCAAAATCCGTTTTACCAATTAAAAAATCTCTGACTTCATTGTTTTGAACCGAAGCTGGATTGAGGTAAATATATTCGTGATCAGTATTAAATATCGCAATATCGGATGGTAAATTATACAATACTTCCAATAGAAAATCACTCGTGCTCAGATTGGGGTCAACTTTTCTTATTAAGTCTTCAGCGATTCGATTTGATTCATGAATTCTTTTATTGATTTTAATACTGACATATGTACAAGAATCAGCAAGAGATGAGTATTGTGCCTCAATCCTCAAGTGCGAATTTAAAGTTGAGGACTTCAAAACATCGCGTTCTGAAAATGCAGCGGAATGCGCCTGAAGGTCTTTTAAATCAACAATCTTTTCTGAACTGAAAACTTCAAAAAATGACTTTCCGATCGGATCAGAAATCTCTAACAATTGAGCCAAATTAGAACCCATGTATAGGATACATGCATTTTGATCCAATACAAAATCATTGGTATAAATAGAATCTATTACCTTGTATATTGGTTCTAAAGTGGTTTTAAGATGTTGGTCGGGTTGCATAGGTTTCGATTTAAATCACTTAATTATAAGTTCCAACGTAGTCCCTACCCCTATTTCACTATTTAAACTGCCTTGAATACCAGCCATATCAATCCTATTCAACATATTGGAGATACCTAAAGTGCCTATTACCTTTTCTCGATCAAAACCAACTCCATTGTCGTTAATCATAATTATTAACTCTCCAGACTCCCCTTTAGAAATTTTTGTATTGTACAATTCAGAATTCGAATATTTGATACTGTTGTTAAAAAATTCTTGAATTATTCTGAAAAGATTAAACTTGTCTACTGTATCAAAATCAGCTTCATCAACATCATCTGATATTTCAAGTATAGCGTCTTGTTTGTTTAAGCTATTGATTCGTACAATTACATTTTTAAGTCCATTCAAAAACCCATTTTCTAATTGGGGAGGCAAAAGCTGATACGAAATTGATTTTGCTTCTTCAATCGTTGTTTTAATTAAATTGGAAAAATCTTCTATACTTGCTTCCTGGCCAGATTGGAATTTGAAAGAACCAAATAGCAAATTCATTACCACTAAATTTTGAGCAAGACCATCGTGAATTTCACGCGCTATATTTTGCTTTTCATTTTCTTGCGCCTCATTGATAATTTTCATTTTTTCTTCTTGAAAACGCAACTCTTCCGTTTTATCAATAATTGAACAAATAAAAATATCTCTATCCGAATTCAACTTATTTGCAATCAATTCAACGCGAATCATTTTTCCAGTCTTTGTTACTTGACACAAATTTTTGATATCGTTCACTGATTCATTTTGTAGACAGAAAAAATTCTCATTTTGAGTGTTAAATTTATGCAGTTTTTGACCAAAAAAATCAGTTAAAACACCTTCATACAGACTGTTGAAAGCATTATTTGTTAATTGAATGATAAGTTCACTTCCAATAGCAGTAAACATTGGTACCGGACTATTCTCAAACGACTCACGAAACTTTTTTTCTGATTGCTCCAATTGTTGTTGGTGGCGCATTCTTTCCAAACAATAATCAATTGCCTTTTTTAAATAACGACCAGACACTTCGCTTTTTATCAAGTAATCTTGGGCTCCATACTTTGCAATTTTAGCGGAAAGCTCTTCTTCATCAGAACCTGAAAGAATAATAATTGCTGAATTGGGACATTTGTTTTTTACTTTTAAAAAAGTATCAAGTCCGTTTGAATCAGGTAAATTGAGGTCTAAAAGAATAATATCAGGGTAGAAGAATAACAAAGACTCTTCAAAATCTTTTATAGATTCGACCTGCTGTATATGTTCAGATGATAAATTCTCATTGAACGAAATAAGATGAAAATGAACAAGTTTAGAAAACGTAATATCGTCTTCGATTAACATTATTCTTAACGGGTTTGTGGTCATAAAACGCTCATTTGTAGTACTTTAAAAAACAACGTTTTTAGAAGTGGTTCTTAATAATCCTGAGGTTGGTTCTCAAAGATACACAAATTAAAAAAAACGCAATATTTTTTTTTATTAAACACACTCTAAAAGTCACTCTTTAAAAGCCATTCGTATAAAACTAATTCATTCGGTTAAAAATTTCTGTACTTAGTTACCTTCAAAAATTTCCCAACTGAAAATAAATTGAAAAAACATTTTTTATGTAGCAATTAACAACAAAAATAGTTATTAAAAAAAATGTTATGAATAAAAAATTATTTAATAACACTTTGTTTATCACACTTGTAAACTTTTGTGAGGTAAATTTGTCTCAAAAAAAAAACCTCAAAACAATAACAAGTTACTACTGATATTGTTCATAGTAACGCCCATCTTCCTAAACACAAGCTCGGGACAAATCTGCTGCATGTTTACAAAAGTTGATTTTGTGCACTTTCAGACAAATAATCCAATAACAAATGTTAGAATCACAAATGAAATAGGTCACGTATTTTATAATGTTAGCAGAAACGTTGATTCTGGAATTACTCTATAAGAAAAAAGGAACGAAATCAGCGGTTGTACCCATTGCGAAAATATATCCTCTAACTTCTTTCGAAGTGAACAAAAAGTTAGCCGAGACGATTCATAATAATTGATTCATACTTATCATTTTTTTCCACTTTCATTAATGAACATGTCAGAAGCATTACACTTTTATTGTTCTTTGGTGCACAATAAATCCTGATAGTATTTATCAAACATTTAGAAGTGAACTTAATTGTGAATGATTTCAGAATAAAAAGTAGTTAAAAACTTAGTCTTCTCAATAAGATAACTTTTCGCTAATTCAGTTAAATTTGCACTCTATTGATTAATTGAAAAACGGACAAGCATCCATGAAAGTTTCTGAAATACGCGAACAATTTTTTACATTTTTTGCATCAAAGGGTCACGAAATTGTACCTTCTGCACCAATGGTCGTGAAAAACGATCCAACCTTGATGTTTACCAACGCTGGAATGAATCAATTCAAAGATTATTTCTTAGGTAACGCAGTACCAAAAAATCCACGTGTTGCCAATTCCCAAAAATGCCTTCGCGTTTCTGGTAAACACAACGATTTAGAGGAAGTTGGTGTTGATACATACCACCATACAATGTTCGAAATGCTTGGAAACTGGTCTTTCGGTGACTATTTCAAGGAAGAAGCAATTGGATGGGCTTGGGAACTGTTGACTGAAGTTTATAAGATTCCGAAAGATAAATTGTATGTGACTGTTTTTGAAGGTGACGAAAAAGATGGCGTTCCTCAAGACAGTGAAAGTTTTGCTATTTGGAAAAAATACATTGCAGAAGATCGTATTATTCTAGCTTCTAAAAAAGACAATTTTTGGGAGATGGGCGATACAGGTCCTTGTGGCCCGTGTACAGAAATACACGTTGATTTACGTTCGAAAAAAGAACGCGACATCGTTGATGGAAGAGATTTAGTGAATTTCGATCACCCACAAGTGATTGAAATTTGGAACAATGTCTTCATGCAATTTAACCGTAAAGCTGACGGAAGTCTTGAACCACTTCCTGCAACGCACGTTGATACAGGAATGGGATTAGAGCGCCTTGCGATGGCCTTGCAAGGAAAAACTTCTAACTACGATACAGATTTATTTCAAACATTGATTCAACACATGGAACGCGTTTCGGGTGTTCAATATGGTGTGAAAGAAGAAACTGACATTGCTTTACGTGTTATTGCCGATCACGTAAGAGCGATTGCTTTTTCGATTGCTGACGGACAATTACCATCTAACACAGGTGCTGGTTACGTTATTCGACGAATTTTGCGTCGTGCAATTCGCTATGGTTACCAAACATTAGGTTTGAAAGAACCTTTTATGTGTGATTTATCGATTATTCTGAGTGAAATCATGGGTGATCCTTTCGTTGAGTTAATCAACCAACGAGAATTGGTGCAACAAGTGATTCGTGAAGAAGAGATCAGTTTCTTTAGAACTTTAGAGCAAGGATTGAAGCGCATCGATACAATCATCAAATCCACGAAGAAAGCGGGAGAAATTGTGATTGATGGAACTGCTATTTTCGAATTGTATGATACCTATGGTTTTCCTGTTGATTTAACTTCTCTTATCGCAAGAGAAAATGATTTGACGATTGACGAGGAAGCTTTTGATGCGGAATTGCAAAAACAAAAAGATCGTTCTCGAGCTGCAACCGCAGTTGAAACGGATGATTGGGTTCAAGTAAGAAAAGATGCAGGTGTTGAATTTATTGGTTATGATCATTTAAGTTCTACTGTAGAAATCGTAAAATATAGAAAAGTAAGTCAGAAGCAGAAATCGTTCTATCAATTGGTTTTCAATCAAACGCCGTTCTATCCAGAAGGTGGTGGACAAGTGGGCGATAAAGGAACGATTGAAGCGAATGGTGAAAAAATCAGCATTTTCGACACGAAAAAGGAAAACAATTTGATCATTCATTTGAGTGAAAAAATTCCTTCTGATGTCAATGCGACTTTTACAGCTGTTGTGAACGAAGCTAATCGTATGGCTTCTGCATCGAACCACTCTGCTACTCACCTACTCCACCATGCTTTGCGCACTGTTTTAGGAACACATGTGGAGCAAAAAGGATCGCTGGTGACACCAGAATATTTACGATTTGACTTTTCGCATTTCTCGAAAGTAACTGACGAACAATTGGCGCAAGTTGAACAAATGGTCATTGATGGAATTCACGCCAACATAGCTTTGGATGAACGCAGAGATACGCCAATTGAAACCGCAAAATCGATGGGTGCAATGGCCTTGTTCGGTGAGAAATACGGTGATGCAGTGCGTGTGATAAAATTTGGTGAATCGGTTGAATTGTGCGGAGGAACACATGTTTCTTCAACGAGTAAAATTGGTTTGTTCAAAATTACTAGTGAATCTGCCGTAGCTGCTGGAATTCGTCGTATCGAAGCAATTACTTCTGCGACAGCCGAACGTTATTTCCGTGAAAAAGCAGATATGTTAGATACAATTGCTTTTGGTTTAAAAAATCCGAAGGATTTAGTAAAAGCAGTTGAAGATTTACAAACGAAGAACAATCAACTTACCAAAGAAATTGAGCAGTTGTTGAAAGAAAAAGCACTTTCTGTAAAAGGCGATTTAAAAGCACAAATAGAAAATATAAATGGCGTTAATTTCCTAGGAACAGTTATTCCATTGGACGGTGGCTCTATTAAAGATATCCTTTTCCAATTGAAAGGTGAAGTGGACAATTTCTTTGGTGTAATTGGTGGAAACGAAGGTGATAAATGCACCATTAGTATCATTGCTGCTGATAGTTTGATTGCTGACAAAGGAATCAACGCTGGAAATATAGTACGCGAAGTGTCGAAACACATCCAAGGTGGTGGTGGTGGTCAAGCATTCTTTGCAACCGCTGGAGGTAAAAATCCAAATGGTCTGAAGGATGCGATTGCTGATGTAAAAGCTAAAATAACGAACTGATTGGAAAAGGAACGCAGTGCATTGTTGATTACTTATTACTGGCCTCCGGCTGGTGGTGCTGGTGTTCATCGATGGTTGCGAATGTCACGTTATTTCAAGGAAAACAAGGTCAACTTACACGTTTATTGTCCGCAAGACGCTGCTTGGCCTATAATTGATTTGGCCTTGAATGAAGAGGTAAGTCCTGATTTAACGATTGTGCGCAGAAAAATTTTCGAACCTCATCGTTACCTGGGAAGCAAAAACAACCCGAACAAAGGCGCTGGAATTACGCAAAACAAAAAGGCAGGTATCGTCCAACGCTTCATTATTTGGGTGCGTGGCAATTTGTTTATACCAGATGCGCGGGTGTGTTGGATTCGTCCAAGTGCTCGTTTTTTAAAAAATTACTTGAAGGAACATCCAGAAATTGATACCATCATTTCGACAGGTCCGCCGCATAGTATGCATTTAATTGCGCGCCGACTCAAACAAAAATTTCCAACACTCAATTGGGTAGCCGATTTCAGAGATCCGTGGACCGAAATCGATTTCTACCAAGAATTATTACCTGGAAAATGGGCAGATTCCCGTCACAAGCGGCTTGAAAAAGCCGTTTTAAGCGAGGCGAATACCATCGTAACCGTGAGTGCTTCTTGTGCAGAAGGACTTTCAAGCATTGTAGGACGAAAAGTTGAAGTGGTGACAAATGGTTTCATTTTTCCCGATTTTGACGAGAAGCAAGTTGAATTGGATAAAAAATTCACCATTGCCCATTTCGGTTCAATGCCCTACTCTCGTAATCCAGCTGCTTTGTGGATTGCCTTAGAAAATCTATTATTCAGACTTCCAGCACTTCGTGAACATTTAGAAATTAAGTTGGTCGGTTCGGTTGATTTTAAAATTCATGAAATCCTTGAAGAAAAAGGTTTAGCTAACTATGTTACTTCCATTTCATCGGTATCACATGCCGAAAGTTTACAATTGCAGCGTCAAACACAGCTCTTACTGCTCATTGCCAATAACTCAGGCAATACCAAGGGAATACTCACGGGTAAGTTCTTCGAGTACCTAGGTGCCAAGCGACCAATACTTGCCATAGGCGAAAAAGAAAGCGATTTAGAGCAAGCCATGCACAACACCCAAGCAGGTCTTTTTGCCGATTTTTTGGAAGCAGAGGAAATTGGCGCTTACCTAGAATCTTGCTACACTAAATTCCTCCAAGGAGAAAATTACCACAAAGCAATCAATTTAGATCAATATTCAACGAAGGAATTGACGAAGCAGTTTATTGGGCTGTTGAAGTAGTTTGGTATTTAAAAAAGACTTTTTCAGGGTTCAAGCATTGAATAAAAAAGTATATTTATGTGAATATATCCTCACAATTATGAGGGTTATCCGCCATATTTGAGAGATAAGCCTCAAAAAAATGGTGGTGATATAAGTTATGAGAAAATTATAAAATTATGGCAGACAAATTATTAATTGACAAGCTGTTTTTGTTGGAATCACAATTACGGAGATTTCATGAATACAAGATTCTAGAACCTTTCGTTTTTAATCCTGGAAATGCGCATGAAGTTCAATCTGCAGCTAAGAAAATTGCAGGTCACTTAAAGCTTGAAAACATGACTTTCATAATTTCATATGCAACACAAGGTAAGAATACTGCCGGTCATATTCAGTTGGACAACAGTAATGATGTTTTCATTGAAATAGATAGTGAAATAAAACATGATTACGAGGCCGTTCTTTCTGTATTAGCCCATGAAATTTGTCACAAATATCTTTATAAATATAATATTAAATTGTTCCCTGAATTTGAAAATGAAATTTTAACAGATACTACAACTATTTTCACTGGCCTTGGAAAATTAACATTAAATGGTTGCGAAAAAACTCATGTGTCTACAAATAATAATAAAGATGGTTCAAAAACAGAAACAACAAAAACGCAAAAATTAGGATATTTAGATAAATCTCAGTTTGCATTTATTTATAAAATTTGTTCTTTGATTCATCAAAAAAATGAAAAAGATTTTTTAAGTAATTTAAGTACAAAGGCTATAGCCGAAATACAAAAAATTCAACCGAGGGTAGATTTATACTTAAATGATAACTTTTTTAAGAGAGACTTTTATATTGAGGCATTCAAGGATGATTTGAAAGAATCACAAACAAACATAGCCGTATTTCAAAGAAACGTGCGGTCAATAGAAAAAATAATTATACCACATTGCATAAATACTGTAGATCAATATAACAAACTAATTTATGATAAATTTAATCATATTAGTGAAAAGCTTAAATCTTTAGAAGATTCTAATTCGATTACATATATAACTAATTTAGCAATTAGCCATGAGTATGCAAATTTTAAAAAAGATGTCATTGCATTTGAAAATAATTTTAATGTACTAATTAAAACTATTGATAAATTTCATCAATTTGTTCAAAATAATTCATCAGATATTTCAAGTGAGTTAACAACTGAAACTTCTTTTTTAAACAATTTTCAATGCCCCTATTGTAAAAAAGAAATGAGAATTAACGCTAAGAAATTGGCTCGAGTTTCGTGTTCACAATGTAATCACAATTTTATTATAGACACTGGTCATGAAAGAGAAATAATAAATAATAAAAAGAAAACTAGATTTTTAGGAAGGCTAAAAACAATATTTAAAAAATAATTTTCCCATAACAGCGTGTAAGCAATATTGCCTAAACTCAAAACGTTACCGGTAATTTTAGACAGCCCAAAAAAGAAAAATATGTTTTGTAAATCTTGCGGAAATAAAATAGATGATGAGAGCCAGTTTTGTTCTTATTGTGGAACAAAACAATCGGAAACAAATAAGACATATACAGAACCAAAATATGACCCGACTTATTTAAAGGAAACTGACGCAACAACAATGGGTTTGATAATTTTAGTTTCATCACTTCTTTTATTAATATTTCAACCATTTAACTTTGACGACATCGACTCCTATAATCAGTTTAGGGCAATATCTTCAATTGGTGCTTTAATCCTGCGAATTTTAATTACAGTTTGGGTAGTAAATATTGCTAAACGACAAAATAGAGAAACTTTTGGTTGGGGATTTTTTGCTTTTTTCCTTCCGTCAATTGCATTAATAATTATTGGACAACAAAAGAAAATCTTTGCGAAATTTGAAATTGACAATTCATTAAGTAATGAAGATAACAGTTTAATACTTACCGACAAGGCACAAGCGTTTTTAAATAACAACAAATTTAATGAGTGCATAAGGTTTACTAAAAGAGCTATTGAGTTTGACAGCAATAACAAAAAAGCATCCGAACTTCTTGTAAAAGCAAGGCTTCAAATTCCTGTCAACGAAATTTCTAATAAACATACTCAAATCGTATATAGAGAAACGAAAGACAAACAATTGCTGAAAATCGTTTCCAAAAATTATCAAACGATTGGAGCAAGTGTTTTTATTAATGAAGTAATAGCTCCTGATGGTGAATACTATTATCTAAATGACAACAGAAAACTAACAGTTAAGAATGGTAAAATAGAACAAATGACAAATTAAAAACTACCGCTAACACGGGTTTGGCAAAAGTGGCGGTTCAGTGCTCCGCATCAACATTTATGGTGAAAATCGCCACCTTCGCCAAGCCCAAAACCGTTATAGCCAATAAACCATGCCCAACATAATATGAAAAGATTGATCTCTATAATATTTCTTCTTATTTGTAACTTAACTTTCGCTCAAGATATTGATACTTCTTTCGTCATTAAAACTAAGAACAGTGAAATAAAAGTTGTTTGTAAGAGAAGTAGTCAAAATGGCTCATCCCAATCAATGCTCTTGCTTATTGCTACAATTAAAATAAATCAAACTACAATTGACGAAGCCGAAAAAAGCGGAATTAAAACAGGAAAGTGTTATGTAAATCTTCATTACAACAGTAATTGTGGCTTGGATAGCATTAGTACGTTGAGAGCAAGCAAGAATAGTAGTTTTAATAATGAAGTGGTTTTGTATTTTAAAGAATTCATAGACGCTTATAACAGAAATAACCTAAAGAAATATTTCAGTGAATCAACTACCGAGTGTGGAGGTAATAAATTGATTTTCTCATATTATGTTGAATAATAAACTGACTATAACACGGGTCTAGCTTCATGCCTCAGATCTTTCTTTGGAAAACGGTTTTTATGAAAAGAAATAATCTAACTTCGAACTTGAGTTTACGCACACCACCTTTGCCGAGCTGCATACCATTATACACAACGCACAAACACTATGAAATTATTACTCATTCTTTTCACGCTATTTTTTTCACTAAAAGGCAATTCCCAAAATTGCTTTGAAGTCCATAAGAATAAATCTAAAGTTCTAAAGGAAAAAAGAAGTATTTGGGTGGGACTTCCTGAGAACTACCATAAGGATAGTTCATATGCTGTAGTTTATGTTTTAGATGCAGAAGATAGATTTGAACTAACTTATTCGCTCACAAAAGAACTTTTCGATAATCAACATGCTATTCCCGAATTGATAGTAGTTGGAATACCCAATATTGACAAGTTGCGCAGGCTAAACGATTTAACTTTTACTGATTCAAAAGTAAATGTGACTGGCAAGAAAGATACTATAGGCTATTTTTCTTCATCGTTTACCGGTAACGGACTTTCATTTTTGAATTTTCTTGAAAAGGAAGTTGTTCCTTATGTCAACAAGCAGTATAGTACGAACGGCTTCAATACCTTAATGGGGCACTCAATCGGAGGTTATTTTTGTGCCTACATACTTCCTATTCAAAAATCGTTTTCTGCTTTCCAAATTTATGACCCAAGTATTTGGTACAATGATGGAGATGCGATAAAGCATTTACAGAAAGAACTAGACTCGAATTACAAGAGCAACATATTCATTTCAAAAGGGATTGCTTTCGACGGACCTATCGAATATATCAATCACCATCTATCAATGATTGATTCTCTCGGTACTTTTTTAAGTAAATATCCAAGACTTAAAACTACCACTGCGACCTATGAAAAGGATCATAATGCCATGTATTTATTCTCAGTAATGGAAGGCCTCACCACCTTATTTAAAGATGAATAAAAGACCATAATATCAACTAGGAAGCCAGCAAGTCCTAGTTGAGAAAAGTTATGGAAATACAAATTCAATTACTCTAAAAGCATTGTTTCACAGAAAAAGATGCAGCCTTTTTTGTTTCTCATTTATGAACTCTATTTTTAAACGTTTCGTTTTTTGGGGTAGCCAACCATTTGGATTTATTAAAATAGGATTTATTTAAGCTCTAAATAGTTGAGTTTAATTTTAGCATCCAAACTACATCATATTTACTGATGTATTTATCTATTTTATCCTGCTGATATAACTCGTTTAAAATTGCTCGTGTTTCCTTAATTGGTGTATTCGTGATGAATGAATATTCATTTTCTGTCATATTATTAAACATAGAAAATAAAGTTTCGGGATCATACGTTTTTTTTAACGTATCAGTATTAAGAATTAATGGCTGAATTATTTTCTTAAATGTTTCATATGACTTATCCCCAATAATGGTTTCTATGACTTTATCATTTTCTAAAAAGAAAAAAGTTGGAAAGCTTTTCACATTAAGTTTTTTACCTAACTCCAAGTCTAAGAGGAATAACTCATATCCTTTATTTTCGATATCTTGCTTTAAAACGACAGTATCTAAACCACTTGACAAAGCAGCCTCTTCAATTATCTCCCATCTCGTGATATTCTTTTTTTCAAGAAAAATCATTTCTTTTAATCTTCTTAAAAAAGATATCGCTTTGTCATTGTTCTGAATCTGTGCACTTTTAAATGCTATCGAAGGTGGATATGATGAATTTAAAGGGTCATCAATCCAAACATCACCGCACAATGCCATTCCTTGAGAAATATTTACATCCTCCCAATGTTTAGCTGCGTCAAGTGGTGTTTTTATTATTCCCTTATCAAAATTTTCCCATGATGGAAGTAGGCCACCCATTCGATATTCAATATCAAGTGAATCTCCAAATTCTAATTTAAGTTTTCTTAAAATCGGTTGTATTACCCAACATGTTGAACAGATTGGATCAGTGAAATAAATGACTTTCAAAGGGTTTGAATAAGTCTTCTCTTTTACTTTTGTATCGGAGGAAATTAAAGGAAGTAAAAATTCTCTTTCACTGAATTTTTGAGGATTTAAAAAAGTTTCTTTCAATAATCTTCCTTGTTCGATGTGTTCTTTTACCTTTTCAGACCTAAGTGAATAATAATTATTAAACGCATCATTAACATTAGAAAAATTGTCAAATGATTCTGCCAAGCACTTAGCATCTAGAATAGCGTTAGACGTTCCTGCACTTGTAAATGGAAGTGCCAAATGAGCAGCATCTCCAATTAAAACCACATTATTTTTGTGAAATGTAGGCAAAAGATCAAAATCCCTAGTTTTCCAGATATAAGCATTATTAAAATCTGCAGCATCCAGAACCTCTTTAACATCAGAAGGAAAATCCTTCATCATGCCCAAACAAAAGCTTTTTAATTTTTCAGGATCTTTATCCTCGGCAACTTCAATCAGTTTTCGATCATATTGCATGAACCAAACTACTTCGTCGGCTGATACAGGAATAAAACCAAAAGCCAATCCTTTATCATGGCTTTGAAATTTTTGAAAGGTGACATTTTTCCCGCTCGTGCCTATTTTCATAATAGATGTCCCAACAACTTCATTTACCTCTATCGGACTAAAGGCGGTTTTTCCAAATATAGCTTCTCTAACCTTGGAATTGCTACCGTCTGCTCCTATGAATACATCTCCATATTCAATTTCGCCATTGTCAAAAACAGCTGCAGTTGCTTGGCCATTTTCGTATATGAAGTGTGAAAAACTTCTATTTATTTTAAAGTCGTCCTTTGTAAAAAAGAAGTTTAGAAAGAAAATAAGATCAACTCGTTTCAAACAATACCAATTAAACAATTGAACTTTTATCTTTTCAGAGTTATCAGGTCTTTTAAGACTAAACAAGTCGACATGTTGTTTAAATAATGGTTTTGAAGCAGGTGATTTAAATTCATTTATTATAGAAAGCCCCTCATAATTCATTAAAAATGCATGTCCTTGTAAAAAAATGTAAACAGATCTTTCGCAAACAACGACATCCCATTTTTTCTGCTTTAAGAATAATGCCATTGTCATACCAGCGATTCCGCCGCCAATCACCACTGCTTTCAAACCAACACTTTTTTGATCCTACTAATGGCTTCTAATAAAACAACTTCAGAGGTCGCAAAACTAATTCTTATATATCCTTCTGCACCATTTCCAAACCATTGTTTAAGACCGGGCACAACAGCTACTTTTGCCTCACTTAATAAGAGATCATGTATTTCCTGACTCGTTTTTCCAGTCTCTGTGATATCTATAAAGGCAACATAGCATCCTTCAGGTGCAATGCACTTAAACCCAGGAATTGTATTTAATTCATGAACAAGAAGAGTTTTCATTGCAGATAAATGTTCTACAAAACTTTTTAACCATTCATCGCATGAAGTTAATGCCGCTGTTGCAGCTATCTGAGAGAGAGTGCTTACACCATTTATAGTTGAATTATGCATTGATGCATCCATTAAAACGTCAAAATGTTCTTTACTGTGCGCAATTAAAGCACCTATGCGTAAACCAGCTAAACCATAAGATTTACTAAATCCTGTAACGGTTATGGTACGTTCTCGTATTTCATCATTTATAGATGCAATACTTGTAAATATGGCAGGTTGAAAAACGATATCACTCCAAATTTCATCCGATAAAATAATTAGATCGTATTTGCATGCAATCATTCCTAATTCAAATAACTCCTCTTTTGAAAAAACTTTTCCTGTTGGATTGAGCGGATTGCACAAACAAATCATTTTTGTTTTCGGAGTAATTAATTCTTCTAAAGAACTAAAATCTACCTTTTGAATTCCTGGTGGAATTGGGAAAGGTATCGCTTCGGCTCCAACTGATTCAATAGAATAACGAAATAGAAAATCTACCGGATCAAAAATAATCGCTTGATCACCTCTATCAAGAAATGATTCACAGGTTATGTAAATCCCATTCGCGGCGCTATTCACCGGTAAAACAAAATCAGGATTTACTCCGACATTTCTTTTCGTAACAAAAAATGATGCTAACGCTTGTTTAAATTCTCCCATTCCTTCAGGAGGACCGTAGCAATAATACCTATCCTGAACAAACCTACTAACTGCCTCAGAAATCTCAGGAGCACTCGGGAAATCTGGATCTGCTGCAGTAAGCGGTATTACACCTTCAGTAACTGTCGCCCACCTTAGATTAAAGGCACGTTTTTTCAGTAAATCGAATTGTATAGAAGAGTTTTTAAACACTGATAGTAAAAATAAAAAAAATAATCTAATTCTAAATTATTTTTACTTTTTTTATCTTTGTGAATATGCCTTATCTTCGATTCCACATTCTATTTCTTCTTTCGTTTTGTGCTACGGCGCAAGAATTAGATTATTCTAACAATTACAATTGGGCTTATCTTCCCGGGGATAGTATGGCTTGGCCTAAGTTTGTAGATAAGGATACTCTTGCCAGTCAAGTAGATGTTTTTTTTCTTTATCCAACCTTTTTAATTGACAAGAAGGATAAGCGCTGGAATTACAATATTGATGATTCAACTCATAGATCAAGTGCTATTAATTCAATAAAGATGCAAGCTTCAGCATGGGGTTCAGCAGGATCAATTTACACACCATATTATCGACAAGCTCATATTAAAGCATTTCAAAATATCGAAAATGATGGGGGAAAAGCATTAATGTTCGCATATAATGATGTTCGAGCTGCATTCAAGTATTATCTCGAAAATTTCAATAATGGACATGCTATCATTTTGGCAGGACATAGTCAAGGGAGTATAATGTTAGCTGAAATAATTAAGGAATTTTTTGATGGTAAAACACTTCAGAAAAAATTGGTTGCTGCCTATTTACCTGGCGCAGGAATTTCAAATGAAGATTTTAAAGAAATTAAGCTAATGACTCATCCAGACTCTGTGGGGGGATATGTCACATGGAATACATTTAAAAAGAATTATAATCAGCCAAACTATCATAAATGGTATAAAGGTAAAGCTGTTATAAATCCCGTAACTTGGGATCAATCAGAATTTGCTGCTAGAAGTTTACATAAAGGATTTTATTTCACCAATGGAAAAATGTATCGTGAAAGTTTTGAAACTAATACAATTGATGGTGCTATTTGGATTACCATTCCCCATTTCCCATACCGTTTAATGTCGCTTAGTATGAAAAATTATCATGTGGGCGATGTGAACCTATTTTGGGAAGATATTCATCTAAATTCACTTGCTCGCATCAAAACGTATTTTAAGCTTTATTCACTTCGATAAGCACAATTTCTATAATTCAATTGAAACTAAACAATCTAAACCCTTGCCCAACTATTTTCATTTCATTTTGAACGAAATAGTTTTTGGTATGTATCACACTAACAAATCAAAGATCTATGGCTCGTTTTCTTTTTACCTTAATTATCCTTGGAAGTGTTTTAACGGCTAGAGCCATTGACATTGAAAAATCACTCCCCGTTTATTGGATGAAATCAGTCACAGAGGATAAATCCCTTCCGAAAGATCAAGCGAAAATTATCGTTTTAAACGAGCAACTCCCGAAAATACTACCTCTTCAAAGAGTCGTTTATTCAATTGATGGCGTTCAGAAAGAAGGTGAGTTAGATGCAAATCGTCATTTCAAGATAAGTTTGCCCGCTGGCTCGCACATCTTCCAATTCTATTACGATCAAATATATTATGAAATCTATACAGATTCCATCGATTTTTTAGGTCAACATACATACGAATTACAACTTAATTGGCAATTCGCACATATGGAAATCATGGTCGATAAGCCAGTCATTTATCTTTATCCGCCTTCTATAACTCCTGTTACTGTTCAGGTAGCTCCGAAAGGAGAATTCACGTTTACGTATCCACTTTATGAAAACGAGTGGCAAGTTACAGCGCATCCAAATGGAAATCTTGATGTCAACGGGAATCAATACAATTACCTATTCTGGGAAGCGCAGCAAAACTGGATGCCTCAAACAGCTATTTTTGAAAGTGGCTTTGTAGTTAAAAAAGAAGATGTGCTCTCTTTTTTAGAAACGAAACTCAACGATTTTGGTTTTAACTCAAAGGAAAAAGCAGATTTTATTACTTACTGGGGACCTCAACTCATTCAAAGCGAACGGAATTTCATTCATTTTATGATCAATGAAGCATGTAATGAATTTGGTGAATTGACTATCTCTCCGAAACCTGAGCATATTTATCGTTTCTATATGATTTCAATGCCTTTGAGTGAGAGTGATGACTGCCAAGTTCCGGAGCAAGAAATCAAACCAATTGACCGCAGCGGTTTCACTGTATTAGAATGGGGAGGATCAAAGATTTCCAAAAAGATGCTGCACAGTTACAATGAGCTGTAATTATCCAATTAAAAATTATCCATTATGAGATTTATACTTTTCTTTTTCGCCTTATCGCTTTCATTTGTGAACTTTGCTTTCGATCAGCCAGACGCTGCTTATAATGTTGACAGTATCGTTTATCGTTCTTCACTTGCTGATCAAGAAGCAGTAATTCACTTTAAGTTCATTCATTTACCAACGAATGAATTCAGAGGAGGAAAAATGGTGCCAAACGCTCAACATACCATCACTTATTCATATACTGGTTTAAGTGTAAATCAAAAAGTTGTATTGGATCAAAATCAAGCCTTTGAACTAAAATTGAAACCGGGCAACTATAGTTTTCAATTCTATTACGATGATACGTATCATGAGATTTCAACATTTGACATTGAAGCCAAAGCAAAACACAAGACCTTCGTCAGTTGTTATATGGAAAGAGCACAATACCGTATAACAGCTGAAAAACCAGTAATCTATCTCTATCCAAGCGTTCCAACTTTAGTTGATATTAAAGTGAATCCAGTTGGAGCGTTTTCATTTACCTATCCTATCTACAATGATGGTTGGAAGGTCATAGCACATCCAGATGGACAACTAACACACAACAATCAATCATTCAATTATTTATTTTGGGAATCGACTCAAGATTGGAAACCTGCAACAAAAGAATTAGAAAGTGGATTTGTGGTGAAGAAAGCTGAAGTAATCTCCTTCCTAGAAGAGAAACTAACAGCATTTGGTTTTAATTCGAAAGAAAAAGCAGACTTCATAACCTTTTGGGGACCCCAGCTTATTCAAAACGAGCGGAATTTCATTCATTTTATGTTCAATGAAGAATGCAATGAGTTTGCTGAGCTTGAGATCACACCAAAACCAGATCATATGTATCGGTTCTATATGATTTCTATGCCTCTAAACGATGAAAGTGTGTACTTAGTTCATGAACAGGAGATTAAACCTATCGATCGAAGTGGTTTCACTGTTCTAGAATGGGGAGGAACCAAGATTACTGAGGAATTCATTCAATTTAATAAAGAGTTGTAAAGTTCAACTTACCATGCCTTCTTGTGAAATCGTTTCATCTAAGTCAGTATAAAACTTAATGAATGCGAGACTTCATAATTATAACCGGGAAGTATTTACTGCTTTTGAATGCGGAGTATCTGAAATGCTCGGTATTTATTTACTTTTTAAAATAGAATGATTATCATACAACAACAAAAACGTCCGATTATATTTTAATCGGACGCTCTGTTTTTTTATCGAAATGTTTTCTAACCGATTGATCTCGGGTTCGCGAACAACTTAACTTCTTCACCAGTAATTGAATTTCCACAAAGAATAATTAAACGTTCAACGATATTTCTAAGTTCTCTTATATTTCCTGACCAATCGGTATTTTTTAGTGCTTCAAGCGCGTCTTCTGTAAATGATTTTCTTGGGATACCGTGTTCTGTGCAAACCATTGACAAGAAGTGTTCTGCTAACAATGGAATATCATCGCGTCGTTCGTTCAATGAAGGTACATGTATTAAAATAACCGCCAAACGGTGATATAAATCTTCTCTGAATCGTCCTTCTTCAATTTCCTTGCGCAAATCTTTGTTTGTTGCAGCCAACACTCGACAATCAACCTTAATATCACGTTCCCCTCCTACTCGTTGGATACTATTTTCTTGCAAGGCACGTAACACTTTTGCTTGCGCACTTGCTGACATGTCACCAATTTCATCTAAGAACAATGTTCCACCAGATGCCAATTCGAATTTTCCTTTTTTATCTTTCACGGCAGAAGTAAATGCCCCCTTTTCATGTCCAAATAATTCGCTTTCGATCAATTCAGATGGTATCGCGGCACAATTCACCTCAATGAAAGGCATTTTTCTACGATTCGAATTGTCATGCAAAGCACGAGCGACCAACTCTTTACCCGTTCCATTTCCACCAGTAATTAGCACGCGAGCATCCGACGGAGCGACTTTCTCAATCATCTCCTTGATTTTAATGATACCGTCTGTTTCACCAATGATTGCACTTCCTTTGAAACGTTTTACAGTTGTTTTCAATTGTTTCGTTTCTTCAACAAGTACCGTTCTATCTTTAGCATTTCGGATAGTGACTAAAATTCTGTTCAAATCCAATGGCTTTTCAATAAAATCAAATGCACCTTTACGAATGGCTGAAACAGCAGTTTCAATATTAGCGTGACCACTAATCATAATCACCGGTGTGTCGACTTTCGCTTTTAACAATTCATCCAAGACTTCCATTCCATCCATCAACGGCATTTTGATATCACAAAAAATGATGTCGTACAAAGTTGTTTTCACTTTATCAAGACCTTCTTTTCCATTTTCTGCTTCGTCAACCGCAAATTCTTCAAATTCAAGAATTTCACGCAATGCCCTGCGGATTGCTCTTTCGTCGTCGATAATTAGAATTTTTCCCATGTTTGAATTTTAGTTGGGTTAAAGATAAGTTTTTATGGCGAATTGGGGAAGGGGTAGGTATTCGAAGATTTGATCATTTGAAGATTTGATTATTTGATTATTTGATTATTTGATTATTTGATTATTTGATTATTTGATTATTTGATTATTTGATTATTTGATTATTTGATTATTTGATTATTTGATTATTTGATTATT
>JAIOZF010000128.1 GCA_021740745.1 Crocinitomicaceae bacterium
TGCTACACGCAGATGAAAGACCAATATCCTGAATTTGGAGCTGTGAAAAACCGTGTCTTTCTGGGAGATGACAGTAATATTCCTCAGTTGATGTTAACAGTCGGTGGTCGACCGAGTAAAACAACTTCATTTTCAACAGATTTCTATTTGTGGACACCGATGTCAGGAAGTGAAACGGATTATGTGAAAGGCTTAAATTTGGGAGTAAATCTAACGGGGACCCATTCAACAAAATATGGAACCTTCAGTGTGAAAACAGGTGGAATTCATTGGTACACGATTAGTCCATTTACATTTGCTTCAAACACAGGTTACAACCGTTTCAGTGTTTTTGAGCGCAATCCTTGGGATCCTGCGATGAAAACCGTATACGATCGTTACCACAAGTTTTATTCGGATGGAGCGCTAACCCAAGATACACGATGGGGACAACAAGCGTTTCAAGGATTTATTCTTGATGGAGTGCGTTTGCCAAAGCAATTTTCGTTCGCCTATATGTATGGGAAATCGCAATTTAATGGCGGTGCTTTGCCAACTCCAAATGCATTAATGGCTGGGAAAATCAAAAAAGAGTTCAGAAATAATTTTGTGAGTGTCAATGCGATTTCAAGTAAAACGTATACGGATAGTTTGGCGCGTTTGGCATTGGGATATAATTTAGTGACGACCGAATTTAAACTCATCTGGAAAGAAATGCAGTTGTTGGGAGAAGTTGGAACTGGAAATTATTTTAGTCCAACAGCAACAGGGAAATGGGGTGAAGCATTGGATTTAAAACTCCAATTTTCGAAAGAGTGGACACATTTCCCACTCGAAGTGCGCTATTTCCAAATAAGTCCAAATGTTATAAACAACAACGGTGTGTTCTGGAATTCATCAATTCAAGAATTCAATGATAATTTTACAGGAGAAGAAACTCCAGGCAGTCAAACTTCCTTAATTCCATTTGCGAGTTCACTTGTATCGATTGGTCAAATGACAAACAATCGTCGCGGTGTGATCTTAAACATGGACATGGCGTTTAAAAAACACAAGTTAACCATCGGCTATAGTGCAGCAAGTGAATTAGTCGCCTTGTCGGATAAAATCACTTATGGACATCCTGCGAATAATTTAGCATTGTCTAGATTTTGGCGTTGGGGCTTTCCAGCAGGAGTAGGACCATACGGGAATGTAAACAAAATCTATCGAGGTGTTTATGAAACGGTTCAAATTACAGATTCGATCACCGCGAAAGGATTCAATTCATTAGAAATAAGCTACAAAACGGAGTTTAAGCTGTTTGGAAAAGATATGTTGGTCTTTTATTTGGGAGGAATGCACAGCGTTCAATCGAAATTTTCGTCTTTACCAAAGTATTCGCAAGCAGCTTATTTACAATCCTACAACAATCAGTTAGAGTTTTATTATTTACTGTTCCCGAAGGTTATTGTATCTAATTATTTTGGCTATGATCGCATTGTAGCAAATAATCAAACTGTTTTAGATGTCGTTACGAACAAAGCGAAAAATCAAGAAGGCTTTTCATACGCAATTGGACTTGATTTGCAATTGGCAAAAAACACAGGTTTATACATTAAACATCGGTGGATGAACTACCAAGATCGCAGTTTTACACTCGATCATTACAAGGGGACAGAAACAACAGTTGAACTAAAAATCTACTTTTAACATGAAATATATTTTAACATTCTTTCTAACGATTTTTGCATTTTCTTTTTTTTCGCAAGAGGATAAAAAAGTGCAATTTGTTGGAGGAGCGCGTTCCATCATTTCGAATGCAGATTTTAGTTCAGATCAAGAGGACACAGTAACAAGTCGTAAAAATTCTGGTGGATATGCATTGATCGATTTAGGCTTTAAAATAAACCCGAATGCATCAACTGAGATCCTTGGAATGGTACGTATTAAAAATGCATTTGGAGGATTTTGGGGAAGCGGTGTAACGTTCGATGTTCGTCAACTTTATGTAAAAGGAGTTGTAAAGAATGCCTTACGCTATCAAATTGGGAACATCGATTACAAATTGACACCGTATACTTTTTACAATCACAATGCTGATTTATTGGTGCAATCTAGTTCCGTTTTAAAGATAAAAGAAGAAGTACTGAACTACGAGTCGTTTTATAAGAACAATACTTGGCGCCAGCAAGGTGCAGCAATTGATTTTGCACTTCAATTCCCGAAAGTAGTAGATGAAATCAAAGTGAATTCATTCATTACGCGATTGAATCCAAGTAATTTGGGGAATATCCTTGAGCGCTTGTACGGTGGAGGAAATGTGATTTTCACTCAAAGTAAATACCTTACACTTGGATTTAACCATGTGAGTATTTTCGATTTAAAAAACACGGCCTTGAATGAGAATGCTTATCGTAACAATGTTAGTTCAGTTAGCTACAAAGCGACGCTTGATTTGAAAAAGCACATTTTTGGTATCAGCGGCGAATCTGGAATTTCGTCGAGTGCGCTTAGTTTAGACACAACAGGCGGGTTGAACGATTATTTCATCAATGTTCAGGCAAATTATCAGCATAAAAAATCAGGTTTAAAAGCTCATGTTGGTTACATGGACAATGGTGCTGATTTCAGAAGTTTTGGAGCTCAAAGTAAGCGCGTTGATTTTAACCAACTGAATAATTTCTATGAACGTTATACAAATGATCAAATCGTACGACCATTGTCAAATTATGACTTATACAATGATCCAACACTTTATTCAAATTCAATTACAACTGGAATCATGGCGTATAATCCTGCTGTAAATAATGCTTTGCCCTATGGAATTGCAACATTCAATCGTAGAGGTTTATTTGCTGGGTTGAAATACGCAACGAAAAAAGAAAGCATCAAATTTGAATCGAACTATTATCGATTAGGTGAAGTGCGTGGACAAGGAACAACAAACTTGCGAAACTTTAATTCGGTGAATGCTAACTTGGAATTCAATTTCTCAAAGATGTTTAATTGGAAAAAAGAGCAAAAGTTGACTGCGGGATATGCGTTCCAAGATACTAAAAGGACAAGTGACTTATCCTATGAACAAATTTCCTTGAAATCGACCACCTTGAATTTAGGTTTAGAAATGGAGTTGGTGGATGACTTGTATTTATTAGCGAATAGTTATTATTTCAAAAGCAAAGGAAATGAGTCGATGCCTGTTCGAAACGCTGAAGGTGAAATCATCAACTATACAGCAATGAACATCAGTGGTGAAGAATTATGTTTAGCAGGAGGGTTGAAATATAATTTCACTCCGTCAATTTACCTTGCAGCAATTTATGAAAGCAATGCGAATTCCTTCAGTTCGGTGAGTTCTTATCGCTACAATCAGTTTTATATTTATTACATTATGAAATTTTAAGTTATGAAAAATTATATCTTTTTATTAGCTCTTGGATTAGGTTTCGTTGCGTGTCGAAAGGAAGAATCAAACAAATTTGATGGACCTTCTTTAACAGACTTGAATGGTGCATTTGTGATCATTAATGGATTACAAGCGAGTCAAGATTCAGTTGATTTTGCTGCGGGTGAAAGTGTCTATTTTACCGCGGATTTGTCCAAAACAAGTGCTTGGAAGATTACGATTACTGGACAAACAAGTGGAGCTGTAAAAGAGATGACTGGTTTAAGTAGTTCAATTGAGTTATCCCAAAGTGTCTGGACTGGAAACACTACAAACTTACCAATCTTCAAGGCAGAAATGTGTAAGGTCGATTTAACATTTACGAATGAGCCTGATACATTGACGGTTTATGTGAAGGTATTGGCACCTAAAATAAATACAGGGTTTTTGATTTCAGATTTTGAATCAGGATTCAATGGCGGTTGGACTTCTTTTGTGCAGGCAGGAGCGAACATGGATTTTCAAATAAAATCGGATGTTTCAGCACCTGAAGGTAATTCGTATTACAACATGGCAGGAACAGTTGATTGGGATTGGTTAATTGGCTTAGTAAACTTCAATGCGAGTGCTTATGGAGCATCAACGTTTCCCTTGTCTTCAAATCCAAACAATGTATATTTTAATGTCATGATGTATGGAGAACCAGGATTAACTAACAGTTTGGTGTTATTTCAATTTGAAGAAGATGAAAACGGTGATGGTGCATTTACAAGCGCATCGGAAGATATGTATTCACTTCAAGTAACAGTGGATTGGGTTGGTTGGAAAATGGTTAGCATTAAATACAGCGATATTCCTTGTTTAGTGAATGGCTCTCCAGCAGCTCCAAATGGTGAGGGAACGCATCAATCGAATAAAGTTAGAGCAATTAATATGCTCCATTTGGCCAATCCGAATTCTGGATTCGCGAAGGCTAAATTAGATTACATGATTTTTACAGAAAATGCACCTTTGAATCCTTAATCTATGAAGTTATTTTTTATCTGTTTTCTTTTAATTTCTTCGATAACTTTTGGTCAGGATACGATACGCAAAGTTCTTGAATTGCCTGATGTAACGGTTTTAAAAAAACGCAAACTATTTAAGCCACTGTCATTGTATGATGAAAGTGCAGCGCAGAAATATTCAATCAAGGGATTTGATCAATTGGAAATTTTTGACAATGAATTATCTGAAGAAGTTTGGTCAACCAAGAACATAAACTGCATTGGTTTGACGTTAAAAACAGATGTGAAAGATACATTTTTGCAAGTTAAATGGAATAAAGATCAGGACGGTTGTGATTGGGTAGGAATGGGCTATGGATGGGATATGTGGACAGGTAAAGATATGGCTTCAGTTCGTGATACATTGGCTATTCAATTAATGGTGCGTTCAACGGGGAAACCATTTACGAACATTCCATGGGCATTTGGATTTGAAGATTATTCAGGAAATCAAGCGTGGTTGGGCTACAATAAATCATTTTTGTTAGCGAAAGAAATTGGAAATGAATGGACGAAAGTGGAAATACCTTTGACGCTCTTTCCATTTGAAGAAAATGATTTCGATTTGTTCAATGTGAAACAATTGATTATACAGTTATTTTCTGAAGGTGTAATCGATATAAATTCCATTCAATTGGTTCCATTTTCAAGAAAACTAAAAGAAGAAATAGCTGTTATGCCTGTTTCGTCTATGGTTCAAATAGATGGTAATTTGAGTGATTGGAAAAACACAGTGTTTACTGAACTTGATGCAGGTCACAAATTGGCTTTGCTCTATTCAAAAGACACATTGTTTGCGGCTGCTCATATACTTGATTCTGACGGTAGTGAAAATAAATTGAAAGGGGGTGAATTGTGGAAAGGCGACGCAATAGAACTAGCATTTTCAACAAATTCGGATGCCGATGGTAAACGCAGTTATTACTTATTAAGTGATCAACATATAGGTATAAACTGTGGTGTAAATTCCTATTGTTGGGATTTTAAGAGAAACGAGGAAATTGGAGCTATAAAATATAAAATCACTTCTGAGTCGAATGGATATGTAATTGAAATGGCAATTCCTTTTAATCAATTATATAAACGCCCTTTGGAAAAAGGGGAAACGTATGGTTTTGAATTTGCTGTAGATTTAGGAGGTGAAGGCGGAACGCGAAAACAGCAAGATCGCTGGAACAGTGTTTCAGGGGAGGGTTTTCACATGAATCCGAGCAAATGGGGAAGAATGGAATTAAAATAAAAATAGTGGTCAATTGACCACTATTTTTTTGTTATTGAAATTCGTTTTGAAAAACCATCAGGAAAATTCAACTGTAGAACATACATTCCACTAGCTAATTGATTTATGTCAATTGTTTTTGAAAAGTCTAAACTATTTTGTTCTAAGAGATCACCATCCATTGAATAAATTGTATAGTTCAATGATGTTTCTTGTGTTAATCCTTCTATTGTTAATAGTCCATCTGTTGGATTCGGATAGACATTGATGGCATT
>JAIOZF010000129.1 GCA_021740745.1 Crocinitomicaceae bacterium
GTTGTTTTGGACGCTTATGCATACAGAGCGGAACTTGAAAGTTGTAACTATATGCCAAAAATCATCGAATCTAAAACTGTGGCACCTACTACTTTATTGGAAGCTATGGCGTTTTATATCGCCTATTTAAATAATGATACACCCCACCAACAGGAGCATAAACAGCGCACGACAGGTCATATCAAAGAGGTGGAACGCTATTTAATATTTTTTGGGGATTACCTCAAAACAATCAATATAGATGCGTCATTACTTCCATTTGAAAAGTTGGATAGAACCGTTGTGGGAAAATTGAAGTCATTTCTTTTAGAAACAAAAAAATATGCTCCTAAAACATATAATAAATATATACAAACAATGCGAATTTTCACAAATCGTATAATTGAAGAGTTCGATTTCAACATGAAAAATCCGTTCAATGGATTTAAATCATTGACGGTAGCAAATAACATCTCCACAATAACCAAAGAGGAATTTGATAATTTGCTTGAGCTGATTACACCAGAGAATGGGTTTCATACCTATGTTGAAAGAAAAACACAAAAAACCTATACTAGACAGTTTTACAAACCTTGGTTGAAGGATGCTTTCCTACTTGGTATTTTAACTGGAAGACGACGAGAAGCAATAGTGCAGATGAAATTTAATGGAATAATTGAAAATTCTAAAGGCGAAGCTGTGACAATTAAAGTGGAAGATTTCAAAGTGAACAAAAGCAAAAACTTAACTAAAAAGGAAGAAGTAAAATACATCTACATTCCTATTATTGCACCTCTTAAGAAATTACTTATTGAATGGGGCTATGAAGAGAATAAAGGAAAAGATATGTACATCCTTGCTCCTAGCGAAAAGATGAAACGAGATTCAATGAAGGTTTTGATCAGCAAAGCTTTTACACAATATTTTAGTCAACTAGGAACTGGAAAAAAAATTGGATTTTACGATTTGAGAAAAACATATGTATCGCATTTATTTGCATCATATGGAGACAAAGCAAGAATCATCACCAAGCACTCTGGAATGGATGTTATGTTCAATCATTATATTGATCAAGAAGTTGTTTCTCAAGTTGCTTCGGATTTTGAATTTTTCGACTTGTAAAACTGAATGAAATTACGCGTTTTTTACCCTCCAATAATGACAAGAAAAAATGAAGCAATTCTGCAAAAACTGGACTCCAAACTGGACTCCAAATCAAAAAAGTTCAAAAATCAGATTGGCTTAAAATTAAAAACCCCAGTATTTACTGGGGTTTTAGGAGTAGCGAGAGAGAGATTTGAACTCTCGGCCTCAGGGTTATGAATCCTGCGCTCTAACCAACTGAGCTACCTCGCCATATCTATTTCTCAAATGATTTGAGGGTGCAAATATAACAGATTTTTTATTTCTAGGTGACACTCACTTCAAAAAAAGATAAAATCGAACAGATTAATAAGTGATTTACGAAACGAACAATTGACATTTGATTTTCAATTTCAATTTCCAATAAAAACAATACTTATGATAACGATCTAGTTTTCAATAAATACAATGTCTTAGCTACTATTTGGCCACACAGCAAATCAGACTGAAATGGTGTATGAACAAGCAATTGAATTGAAGGAGTTCGTATGACAAAAATCTTAAAGCACCTCTAAACTGTCTAATTCCTGCTCTGTCAATGTTGGAGGAAAAATACCTTTCTTCATTTTTTGAACAATAAAATTGCCTGTTTTTTCGGCCTTTTCTTTACTTGAGAAGCTTCTGTATCCTTGAATTACTGGAATGTGTTTCTGATCAATTGCTAATTTTCCATCTTGTAAAATTTGATAGCCCCAACCCACATTCGGATATTCAACTGTTATAACAGTAAACTCAGGACCCTTTGCTTTAGATAGTGGTTGTGCGGAAGAATCAATATGCTGATTGACTTCTTCATGCTCGCTTGGCGATTTCTCTCCACAAGATACGCTAATGATCAAAATAGCTATGAATAGAACGACTGATTTCATTAGATTTTAACCAATTTACCAGATGAAGTTTTTCCAGTTGTATTTTCCTTCAATTTATAAAAATAATTTCCTGGAGCTAAATTGGACGCGTTGAATTGAAGTTTTCCTTCCTGCTTCGATAGGGCTATTTGTTCTGTTAACTCTTTACCTGTAACTGAAAATAATCGCAACTCTAGGTCTGACAATTGTATATAATCAACTTCAATTGTTGCTATTTCTTTCACTGGATTTGGGTAAACAACAGTAGAAAATTGTTGTTCATGTTCACCAAGACCTACGATGCCGTAATACGCGTAAAAATCATCTTCAAACATGCCACTATAACCTGTACCAAGGAAAGCAACGCCATTCACCACAAATGAAATCGCATTTTTCCTGCCAGTACCAGGAAAATCAGCACGTTGCACCCAAGCATTTCCATAATAATTATATTCCCAAACGTCTTTGCGATATTCAAAATTTATATCCTCACCAGTTGCTATAAAACACGTTGGAAAAGTTGCCCAGCCAGTTGCTCCTGCTCTAGCTGTACCTGGAAAATCAGTTTTTTGTATCCAAGAATCAGAAGTAGGTGTGTACATCCAAAAATCCTTTTTCAGAACTCCATCATCACCCGTTCCAACAAAACCATAGGCGCCCATTGCAAATCCAACAGCCTGACGACGCGCTGTACTCGGAAAATCATTTAACTGGGTCCACGCATTGGTAATCGGATCATATTTAAAAAGGTCTTTTTTCAATCCTGTTAGCGCTTGACCAGTGCCAACATATGCAATTCCATCAATTACAAATGAAACCGCTTGTTTTCTTGCTCCACCGGCAAAATTAGCTTTTTGGGTCCACGCTCCTGTTTCACGATTATACTCCCACATATCGTCTAAATAGGGAACTGTTTCGCTCTGACCTAAACAAACATATCCTTTTGTTCCTATGGCAAATGAACAAGCAGAACCACGTTGTAAACCATCACCTGAGATTCCACCAATTGATTCTTCATCATCCCAATCATCTTGGAACATGTTGTATGAATACATCTTGCGTTTGAATCCAAAATCGTCTAACCCACCTACAACAAACCCTCTCTCAAGTATTACAAAACTTCCACAAACAGCTTTTGCTGGACCATTTACGGAATCTCTTTGCTCCCAATAATCTTGCGCAAATGCAGGCATTCCAAGGAGAATAAAAAGTAAAAAATAGATATTTTTCATATTATTGAACAATGATTTGTTTTCTGTCTAATTGAATTCCTTTTTCACCCAACGCTTGGACAACATACACACCAGGTGCAACTGAACTTAAATCGATTTGAAGCTTTGAATTCAGCATTTTTTCACGGTAAACTTCCACGCCATTTATAGAATAAATAGCTACTTCTTCAAGTAAATTGTGACTCGATTCAACTATAACATAATCAGTTGTTGGATTCGGATAAATTGATAAATCGAATTGATTGTTTTCATCGAGACTAAGAAAATTATGTGGTGTATATTCATACATACTTGCCTTTTTGTTTCCTCCTTTACCAGTGCCTAAATAGGCCTTTCCATTTACAACGAAAGCTACTGCGTTTTTACGATCACTTCCTCCATAATAAGAACGCAATGCCCATGAATTTGAAACTGGATTATATTCGATCAAATCTTTCTGCGTGCCACCATTCGTTCCTGTACAAACAAATCCTCTATCTCCTATTGTAAAAGTAGCAGCCCCTCCCCGCTCACTAGCAATCAAATCAGCGACTTGTGTCCATTGATTATTTCCTGGATTATATTTCCAGAAATCCTTTTTAAAAATATCTTGATTTGCCCCTAAACCGACATAACCAAAATTGCCAATTGAAAAGGAAGCTAGCTGATATCTTGGTCCACCAGGGAAATTTGTTCTTGGAGTCCATTGATCAATACTTGGCTTATATTCCCATAATTGATTGGAATAAGTATTTGGACCATTCTTTCCTCCGCAGACATATCCCTTTGAATCAACCGTAAAGGCTGTTGCGAAATAAATACCAAAGCCCCCGTTTCCGGGAAAATTTGCTTTTTGTATCCAGGAATTTGTCAATGGATCATATTCGTAAAAATCGGCTAATTTATTTCCTAAAAAAGAAGCGTTATTGTTTATTCCTGTTCCAATATAACCTCTGTCTCCAAGTGAAAAACCAATCGCATCTCTTCTTGCCTCACCGGGCAAATCAGCTTTTTGTGTCCAAGAATCTAAGGTTGGATCATACTGCCATAAATCTTTCAAGACAGTCTCTGCAGTATCTATCCCCGTTCCAATATATCCATAGTTCCCTATTGAAAAGGCAACTGCTCTCTCTCTTTTTCCACCTCCAAAGTCATTTTTTTTCAACCAGGTATTGGGCTGAGCGAAAACGAAAAGTGGACATATAAAGGTAATTGCAAGTAATATTTTCACCATATTCTTTATAATAAGATCAATTTTTTAGATTCTATTTTTCTTCCTTGATATATCAATGTGACAAAATAAACACCTTTAGGTAGGTTAGTTCGATCAACCTGAGTCAATAATCCACCAAAATTTTCGGTATAAACTTCTCTTCCATCACTTGAAAAAATCTTAACAGACAATTCTTCAAAAATGTCTTCCGAAATACCATTCAATTCAATACTTAAATTATTAAGTGCTGGATTAGGATATAACGTCATTTCAACTGAATTCATTGCCAATTCATCCAAACCACTCGCCGCTTTCAAAGGATCGTATTCCCAAAAATCATTAAAGTTTATACCATTGGTTCCTGTTCCAAAATACCCAACATTGTGGATAGCAAAGGCCACTGGAAATCTACGTTTTGTCCCTGGAAAATCTTGAACGCGAGTCCAACCATTATTACCTGGATTAAATTCCCAAACTTCATCCGTAACAGTTGACAATCCACCAACATAACCGCATGTCACATATCCTTTGTCATAAATTGAAAACGCTGAACTACCGTTACTCATTACACCTGGGAAAGATGCGCGTTGTACCCATATATTTTGACTCGGCTTGAATTCATAGAAAAGTCCACCCGACTTAATGAAACCGCTACTATTATTTCCAAAAGAGCACGACCATGTTCCAAATGAAATAGGTGCATTTGGTTTCATTGACCAAGAATTCAATGCTGGATCAAATTCTGCCAATTGATTACCCAAATAAACATACCCTTTGTTTTGTACACCAAATCCTTGGGAATCACTCACAAGAAGCGGACAAAGAGGAATACCTGTCCATAAATTGGTCGTTGGATCATACGCATAAAATTCGCCTCCCAAACCTGAACCACCGCCAACATAACCTTTTGTATCGGTAGAAAATGTTACCGCTCCATGAGTAAATGCAGGGAAATCTGCTTTTTGTGTCCATGAATTTGACGCTGGATCAAACTCCCACCAATCTTTATAAGAAATATCAACACCAGTTCCATTAACATGTCCAGTTCCAATATATCCTTTGTTTGCAATTGATAATCCACAAGATCTATGTCGACCAACACCACCTAAACTAGATTTCTGGTTCCATGAACCTGCATAAATCAGTTGTGAAATAGCAGAGAACACTAAAAAGAAAAGCAGTTTCTTCATCATTTCGTGTGTATTATTTTATTCGTATAAAAAACAGCTCCATTATGCTTTAAGTGATCGATATAAGTCCCATCTTCAAACGAAGAAACATTCAATTGCATAATGGAAGTTTCGAATGGTATACTTTTAATTAATTGACCTTGTATGGTATAAACTTCAAATTTCTGAAACCAAGGTCCAGCAAAAGCATTCT
>JAIOZF010000037.1 GCA_021740745.1 Crocinitomicaceae bacterium
CACCTGATCCCATTGTAATTGTCGGTGTTCCTGAAACAATAATGTCCCCACCCGTTCCAATTCCAATCGCGGTGTTCTTAGCGGAAGTAAGAATTACTGCATCTGTAGATGTACTTGTAGTGCTAATACTTCCCGCCAAAGTAAGATTTCCAGCCAAGGTTTCAACACGAAAGGTACTTGACCCATTTAATCCTGTATTGCTACCCACCGTACCAATTGTTAACCCGCCTGACACATCAACTATTTGTGTTGCACCAAGTAAACTTCCTGCAGCACCACCTGCTAAAGTTGTGAAATTATTTGATGTATTGTTCAGGGTGAAAGTTCCAGTTCCATTCAACGAAAGCCCCGATGAAATAATTGGTTGACTTTGAGTTACGGCGGTGGTCGCATAGAGACTCATGTTACTTCCGCTTGCGGTTAATGCTCCAGTAATTCCAATTGTAGCTCCATAAATGTTTACAGGCCCTGCCGAAGTAACAGCGGTATTTAGGTACAAATTTCCGATATTTCCAGACTTACCAAAAGAAAAACCCGTCATAGTTTGACCATTCTGATTTAAATTGAAATAGCTCGAGTAAATATCCGCTCCAAAGCTTGTTGCATTGGGTTGAAGAGTTACACTACCAGAGGTTGCTAAATGCGGAAGCGCACCGCTGGCGTACCAATATCGATCTACCTGTATATTAATGTTACTCGAACTATTCGTTACTGCCGAACCCGCTTTGGAACCTAAATACATATGACCGTTCAAATAAAGATAACTGTTAATAGCCCCACCCAATTGACCTGTTTTAAAATTAATTGGACCACTCAAAGCGAGTATATTCGTTTCGGCTCTAAACACGGCATCAAAATTATTTGTAAGCTGTGTGGAAGTGTTGATTGTGATTCCACCTCCAGTTCCAGTTGCTAAAACCGACAACGCACTTTCTGATTCGATTCCCCATGCTTCACCACTTGCACCCGTAGCTTTACCTGTGATGTTAATAGCATTGGATGTTGTATTTGCCGATGAAATCGTAAGATTGTGCATGCAATAGAAACCTGCAGCATAAGTACTCGTATTTGTCTGACTATATCCATCGATTGTTATTGTACCTGTACCACTGTTGATTATTCCAGTAGCAGCAGAGAAAAAATAGAACCCAACTCCAGAAGCCCCCCAAGCCCATTGCACAGCACGTGCATATGACTTTCCTCGAAGTGCAATATTTCCGCCACTTGAATTTAGAGCGATGACACCATCAAATCGAATACCTTCGGTGTAAGCTTCATCTGAAGATCCAAAAGCATAATCACTACCAGAACTGTTACCTCCTCCAAAAGTGATATCACCTCCATTTGTATTAACCGTGATGCCAAATCGCAGCTGAATATATCCATTTATAGTGGTCTCCCCATCTGTTGCATCGTCAACATTCGAAGCAAATAAAACATCTCCACCTTGGGTAGTGATGGTTGTTGCATTTGAATTTGAAATATGAGTCTTTGAAAGTAGTGAGATGTGACCTGAAGCAGATGTTGTTGAAAATGCACCATTCTGTACAAGTGCACCTGCATAAATGGTTATAGGACCATTCGTAGTTAATGCGTTGCTGTATGTTAAGCCAGTGGTATTCGTAGTTTTTCCATATACAAATCCTCCCAGGTTGGTTCCAAAATTCCAGTCGTTATCGAAAGTTAAAGTACCTGCATCACCAGCACGCATATATGTGAATGCATTTCCGGTTGGTTGTATCGTAAGTGTACCTGTGGTTTGTATGGCAATAGAACCCGCACCTGCGTTGGTGTTTCGTTGATATACAGAATTACCTTCAATAGTTATGTTTCCTGAATACGCATTGGTTCCGTCATATCCAATGCGAATAGAATTGGTTATATCTTGTGCGTTAAAACGAATTGAATTGGTGTATTGACCTGAAGTTTCTAAGGTATTTGTACCGCGTAAGTTGATGTTACCTGTTTGTGAACAAATAGCTGCTCCAAAAGCAACATTAAGTCCTTCTTTGTCATTAACAGTTGCGGCAAAGGCAGCTTCGCCGATAATGCTTATGTTTCCCGAAACCGATTTGATGGACACCGATCCGTTAATCGTAGTTGCCGTTCTTGGTCCATTTCCGTTAGTCGGGGCATCGGTGCCGTAACCATAGACAGAAATGGCACCTGTCGTAGAAGTAATAGAAGTAGCGGAGGTATTATAAATATTTACGCCTGATCCGGTGGTATAGAGACCATTAAGTCCACCAGCCAAATAAATTGAACCAGCAGCCGAGGAGACAACTGAATTTTGAATGTTTATTCCGTAATTATTACCATCAATATCATCCGAGTTCCACGATTGACCATACATGTATATGTTCCCGCCATTAGTTGCAACCGATGAGCCAATGAGTGAAATTCCTGCAACATCGTCCAACCAAGTGACAGCATATGAATTACCAACTGTCAACCCGTTCCAAGTCGTGCTTGCGGTTCCGCCACCTACCCAGAAATGTCCGCCTTTCGTGTCTATATTTATACCATCCATTTTAACGAGGCCGTTATCTGGTGCACCTAAACTCAAACCCGTTGCTGATCGCAGAACTACGTTTAAACTTGCCGTTGAAGAGGTGATTCCCGATGTATTCGTAAAAATGATATGGTTCGCGCTTTGAATTGTTAATGTTCTCGCATTAGAACCCAAATAGGCAATGGTGTTGTTAATGTAGGTATGACGTGCAACTCCACTTTGCCAAGGCAAATTAATAGTCAAGTCACCCGTATTCTGAAGGTGATTTGAAATTACACTGGTATTGATGGACGCAGATCCTGAGCTACCTACGTATAAAACAGTGCCGATAATGCTCCAGTTTGTTCCAATTGTTCCAGTTTCTCCGGATGAACTGATTGTAAGATGTTGAGCGCTTGATGTAAAAGGCATTATTCCGATAGCGAGGAATAAGCAGTAAATAAGGAAATTGTTTCGCATGTAAACTAATTGTAAAATTGGTCGCAAAGTTCGACCAACCACATCAGTTCTATGAAAAAGCCATCTAATGTTTATCTCATATACGCAAATAAACACCTCACAATTATCTCATGATAAAAACATAATAAATTCTGCATCAATAACTTGAGTTAGATATTCAATAAAAACTCTTGTAGATTAGTTTCTTCGTCCATCTTTAGTTTTTTGCGGATAGAACTTCGCGTGTTATCTACGGTTCCGATAGTTCTGTTTGTTAAAAGTGCGATTTCTTTTGTTGAAATATTCAAACGCATTAAAGCACAGATGCGAAGTTCGTTCGGTGTGAGTTCAGGGGCAAGATTTTTCAATTTACCATAATACGCTTCATACACTCCTGTAAAGCGTGTTTCAAATTCATCTAATATGCTTGATGATTTATAAAACTTTAGTGTTCGTTTCAGTGAATCAAATTTTACATGATGTGATTTTGGAATCTCTTGAATGATTTCATCCAATTGATGAAACAATTCCTCTTTGGTATTTTGAATCGTTAAATTTTTGAGAGATTCAGAAACGAGCTGTTTTGATTTTAATTCCAAGTCAAATTCAATTCGCTGTTTATCTTGTTTTTCTTTTTCGCGCTCAATAACAAATTTTCGATTTCGAGCTAAAAGAATTGTAATTGATAAAAACACAAGAAACGCTGCTATTAAAACAATAATATAATTCTCTTTTGATTGTTGCTCTTTTAATAGATTAAATGTAAAACGATCTTTTGTTATTTTTTCGTTTTCAGATGCCAATTCCCATTCCGCCAAAATACTTCGTGGAATATCACCAAAAAAAACTTTTTCTTTCTCAACGTATTTACGGTACATACTATTCGCTAAATTTTCATTTCCAATAGCATCACTGATTCGATAAGAAAGTTTATAAAAATCTATTTCTATTTTTGGACTAGAAAAGGTTGCTAAATCTTTGCTTACAGTTTCTAGTTCCCTTGCTGCCAAATCGTTATTGGAAAGATCATAATACAATTCGGCTCTGTTTATTCGATTTATTAATATACCAAAGTCTAGTCCTATTTTTTGACATATTGCGTCAGATTTTGACATGTAATCAAATGCTGCAGTGAAATTCTTAATTTTCCGATTAAAATTCGCGTAATTTGAATAAGACTGGGCAAGGCTAATTTGACCAGCGCCGTTATTTGATTTCTTAATGGCTAACAAAAAACACTTTTTCGCCAATGAAAAATCCTTGCTTTTAGAGTAAACGAGACCAGCATGATTCAATGCTTCAACCGTCCAATTGTTAAAGGATATAATTGATTTAGCAGAATCAATAAAAAATTTGGCTTTGTCTGGATAATTTAATTCATAGTAAATACTCGACAAATTAGTAATTAATGTAAAGGTTGTTAAAGAATCATTTTTCTGAATTAAATCCAAGGCTTTATGATAATTAACGGCAGATTCAAATAACTCACCTTGCTCTTTCAATGAATTTGCGTTATTCGTATAATAAATAAGTTCTAAACGACTTGAATCAACAAATGGAAGGGCCTTTTTGAGTATTAAATTGTATTTATTAACACTATCAAACATTTTCAAATCTTGATAGTAATTAGATATTGTTGCGGCTGGATAGCCTTTTAAACTATAATCCTTTTTATTTTTCGAATAGTTTAAAGTGAATTCTGCAAAGAGAAAAGCAGGTTTTGACACTTTCGCATTGTATAATTCATAATTTATTGATTTTAGCTGATTTAACGGGACTTGTTGTGTCTTTGAAAATAAATTTGCTGAATTCTTAACCAGCCACTCGTCAATTTCGTTTTGATTGTTGAATTGAGTGGAAACAATTTTCAAAATGTAATCCCATTTTTCAATCGAAGTTTTCGAATCATATTGTGTCTGCGCACTACTTGCATTAAACGTTATGGGTGCTTGAGATTTTTCTTTAATTGATTCTTGACAACCATATAGAAATAGTAAACTATTGATGTGAACTATCGAAAAAATTAATTTTCGATCATATATCCATTTCGGAAATTTGTTTATCATTCGATGAAAATAAGTTTTGATAGTAAGTTTAAATAAATCAGTATAAAAAATTCATCCTTGTGTTTTATCTAAACAATCAACCAATTTTGAATATACAAAATAACAAAAACTAATTTTAAAGATTCACTTATCGACAATTTATTAATCTGCTCAGCGATTGATTATTAAGGCTATTTCTTGAATAAAGGGAATCTGGCGATCATCTCTCCTTGAAATTTTTCGCACAAACAGCTAACCTATAACATTTTCTAAAAAGATCAATTAGGTTGACAAAATATAAAAAGTACCAAACGCTCTTAACGAAAGCAAACATACCTTTCTTTTTACGCACTGTATTCCGTACTTTTTTTCGCTTCCTAAAACAATCTTTCGCACTGTGACCTAAACATGACTTTCATCATTTTTTAACGCTTAACTTCGCACTTCATTTGTATTCTGTTAAAAACCTAGATTATGCGATTTGCACTTGTCATTTTACTAGCTATGTTCCTTGCGAACGCAAGCGCGCAAACCTCTTTTCCCTATGAATTAGAATTAGACACTATTGTGATACCTGAGTTAGGAGGTCTGCAATCGTATGCTGTTGGACAATCAAATGGCAAATGGTTAGTTATTGGAGGACGCTTAGATGGTTTGCATCGACGTCAACCTTGGGCAACTTTTGATCTGGATGGTCACAACAACCAACTTTGGGTGGTAGATCCTATTCAAAAAAAGAAATGGACGGCAAAGCTAACTGATTTGGATTCTTCGCTTCAAGAACAACTGAGTTCGACGAATATGGAGTTCTTTCAAAAGGGAAATCAACTGGTTTTAGTCGGTGGATATGGTTATAGTGCTCGAAAAGATGATCATATAACTTTTCCATATATCACCCTTATTTCTGTAGATGAAGTGATCAATGCTGTTATCAATAATGAATCTTTTTCGAATCATTTACAACAAGTCGAAGACCAACAATTGGCTCTTACTGGCGGAAAGCTTTGTCTCCTTGATAATATTTACTACTTGGTTGGTGGACATCGATTTGATGGTAAATACAATCCAATGGACAACCCCACTTTTGAACAAACCTATTCCAATTCAGTGCAGCGATTTGTCATAAAAGAAACACATCAAGGATTGAAAATAGTGCATTATCCATCTTTCAAAAATGACACCTTATTGCATCGAAGAGACTTTAATGTTCTTCCCACAATAGCAGCTCAAACCAATCAAGAAGAATTAATGGCTTTTTCGGGCGTATTTCAATACGACATTAATGTGCCGTATTTATCAACTGTGCATATTACAGATGAAGGAATCACTGAAAAAGAAACGTTTGCACAATATTACAATCATTACCATTGCGCTTCAACAGCATTAAACGATTCACTGAACAATAATATGCACTACTTTTTCTTCGGTGGAATTGCACATTATTACGATAGTTTAGGTGTGTTAGTTGGTGACAACGATGTGCCTTTTACGAAGAATGTTACACACGTTGTGCGCGATAAAAATGGAAATTTAGCGGAATACCTTACTACATTGAAAATGCCTGGCTATCTGGGTGCAGCATCCGAATTTATACCCAATCCATCGATTGAAATGTACGCGAATGGTGTGATAAAAATGAACTCACTGTCGGAAGATAAAATTCTCTTGGGTTATATTTTTGGAGGAATCAATAGCTCAGCAGCTAATATTTTTTGGGCGAATACCGGAGTTGAGAGTAAGGCTTCACAAATGATTTATCCCGTATACTTGAAAAAAGCGACTCAACTGAGAGAAACGCTCAATCCACAAAGTGTTAACGGCATTCAACTTCAAGTTGTTCCAGATCCAATTGACAAGAGAATTACAATTATTTTTACGGCTAAAAAAGAAGGGAGTGGTACTGTGATAATCAAAAACACGAAGAATAAAGTTGTTATATCAAAAAAATTAAATCATATATTTATCGGAAAACAAACTATCGTATTCAAGTATAGAAAACAAAAAGCTGGAGATCAGGTCAATTTGACCTTTTCCTATAATAATGAAACCGTAATTCAAAAGTTGGTTATTCAATAATAAATTTTAAAAAAATTAAAATGAAAAACTCGTTCCTAATTATTTTCCTGCTAATGACCTCATTTTCTGTTTATTCACAAGAAATATCAGAAGACTCACTTAAAGTATTAACTATGAACAATGGGGATATAAGAATTGGTCAAATTCTAAATGACGATGGTCGCGAAATTCTATTATTAACGAAAGATGTTGGCAAAATTTATATTAGAAAGGAAAACATAAAGAGTATCGTACCTTACGATGCTAAAAACTTCAAAATTGTAGATGGAGAATTCAGAGATGTTGGACCATTTACTACGCGTTATCACTTTACAACGAACTCCTTGCCAATAAAAAAAGGAGAAAATTATGCCATGATTAATTTTTATGGACCGGAAGTTCATTTTTCACTTTCAGACAGATTTTCTCTCGGAGTTATGACAACTTGGGCGGCAAGTCCATTTGTATTGGCAGCAAAATTTACTATACCAACTAGAGATCCGAAATTAAATTTTGGTATTGGGACCTTAGTTGGGACATCTGGTTATTTTAATGCATTTAAAGGATTTGGAGGTCTACACTGGGCAATGGTAACTTATGGTGATCGAATGAATAACATCACTTTTTCTGCAGGTTACTCCTACATTAAAACAGGTATCACGCAAGTGCGCAGTATCTATCAACCAGGAAATTATCCTGCAATACCTGATGGGTTTGGTGGTTACTATTTTGATTATCCAAACGCTGTGGGCATTTCAACTTATGAAGAACCAATCGGCACAGCACCAATTATTGGTATTGGCGGAATTGCAAAAGTCGGTAAAAAGGCAAGTTTCATTTTTGATGCAATGGTGCTTTTTGGAAAACAAAATTACGCTAGTTCACCTCCACAAGTATATTACGTATTAAATGAAGTTTATGACCCTATTACAGGTCAGCCTTCTTATACCGAAGTGACAAAAAATAGTACCACCAAGTCAGATGAAAAAGTTACGATTGCCTTCTTGATGCCAGGAATGCGTTTTCAAACGAAAGAAAACAGGGCTTTTCAAGTTGCGCTTGCTGGAGCGTTGGTCAAAACGGAAACAACAACGAATGCCTTCCCTGTTCCTATGGTAAGTTGGTTCTTTAAATTTTAAGTCTGATCATTGAGCTATTGAAGCTTAAGTTTGCGAAGCCCCTTTAATTTTCGTTTCTTTGCACCCTAATTTAAAGGTTAATGGCACATAAATCAGGATTTGTAAATATTGTTGGGAGTCCCAACGTGGGTAAATCCACCCTGATGAATAGTCTTATGGGTGAAAAATTGTCGATTGTGACATCAAAAGCACAGACAACACGCCATAGAATCCTAGGTATCGTAAATACAGATGATTATCAAATTGTATTTTCAGATACACCTGGAGTTGTGAATGCAGCGTATAAATTACATGAAACAATGATGGAGTATGTAAATGCTTCATTAAAAGATGCTGATATTCTGATTTTTATCACCGACACGAAGGAGAATGATATGAATCACAAGGAAACCCTAGAGAAAATTCAAAAGCTCAAGGTTCCAGTAATTTGTTTAATCAATAAAATTGATTTAAGTGATCAAGCCAGAGTTGTTGAGCGAATTGCATTTTGGCAAGAGAAATTACCCAATGCATTGATCTACCCTGTTTCAGCCTTACATCAATTCAATTTAGAGAAGATTTGGGATAAAATTCTCGAATTGACTCCAGAAAGTCCAGCTTACTATGACAAGGAAGAGCTCTCTGATCGACCGATGCGTTTTTTCGTTTCGGAAATTATTCGAGAAAAAATCTTCTTGTTTTGTGAAAAGGAAATTCCTTACAGTTGTCAGGTAGAAATTGAAGAATACAAAGAAGAAATAGGATTGACGCGCATTCGAGCCCTGATCATCGTTGAACGTGATTCTCAAAAAGGAATTGTAATTGGCAAGGGTGGAGAAATGCTAAAGAAAATTGGTAAAGAAGCCAGAAAAGAAATTGAAAAATTCATCGATCAACGTGTTTTCTTAGAAACATTTGTAAAAGTGGATAAGGACTGGCGTTCGACTGATAATAAATTAAAGAAATACGGATATTAGAAGAATAAAGAGCAAAGATTAAGGAACAAAGATTGAGTCCATTATCATTGTTCTTTTTTCCTTGTTCATCAGAAATTATGGGAAATATAGTTGCAATTGTAGGTCGTCCGAATGTTGGTAAATCAACATTATTCAATCGATTTACTGAATCGCGTGATGCGATTGTTAAAGAAATTAGTGGTGTTACTCGTGACCGAATTTACGGAAGAGGGGAATGGAATGGTGCTCAGTTTTCAGTGATTGATACTGGTGGTTACATCAAAGGGTCAGAAGATATTTTTGAAGGAGAAATCCGCAAGCAAGTTGAAATTGCTGTTGATGAAGCAACCGTGATTATATTTATGGTTGATGTTATGACAGGTATCATCGATTTGGATGAGAAAGTTGCAGCACTTTTGCGCAAGTCAAAAAAGCCTGTTTTAATCGTTGCAAATAAGGTTGATAACACGGATCGCGTTGGATTATCATCTGAGTTCTATGCCTTAGGTTTAGGTGATGTTTTCGATGTTTCCGCAGCAAACGGAAGTGGTACAGGTGAATTGTTGGATGAAATCGTTACGTATTTCGATAAAGATGATGACTCAGTAAATGAGCGCGACGATTTACCGAAAATTGCCATTGTTGGTCGACCAAACGTAGGGAAATCTTCCCTTGTAAATGCACTTACAAACGAAGAAAGAAACATTGTAACTGATATTTCTGGCACAACAAGAGATTCTATCAACACGCGTTACAAAGGATTTGGGTTTGACTTCTTGCTAATTGATACAGCTGGGATTCGTAAAAAAGCGAAAGTAACTGAAGACATAGAATATTACTCTGTTTTGCGTTCAGTGCGAACGATCGAAAACGCAGATGTATGCATCTTTATGATTGATGCTGCAGAAGGATTGCAAAAACAAGATTTGCACATCTATTACATGATTGAAAAAAACTCCAAAGGAGTTGTTGTGTTGGTGAACAAATGGGATTTGGTTGAAAAGGACCAAAACACGATGAATAAGTTTGAAGAAGACTTACGAAATCAGTTAGCACCCTTCAATGATGTTCCGATTATTTTTACATCCACAATTTCAAAACAACGTATTCATAAGGCTTTGGAAGCTACAATGCTTGTTCATGAAAATAGAACGAAGAAGATTTCGACTTCTCAATTGAATGATGTGATGCTTGAAATTATCCAAGCGACTCCTCCTCCAGCGTTGAAAGGGAAATACATTCGTATCAAATATGTGCAACAACTTCCAACCCACTCACCTGCTTTTGCATTTTTCTGTAATTTACCACAGTACATTCCAGATTCATACAAACGTTTCTTGGAAAATCGTTTGAGAGAAAAATTCGATTTCATTGGTGTACCGATTAAGATTTTCTTCAGAAAGAAATAATTGTAAGGAACAAGAAGAAAGGAATAAGGAATAAGGATTTGGAGTAAGATGAAATTTGGTGCGATAGATATTGGGACAAATGCCGCTAGATTATTGGTTGGTGAAGTTGAAAAGGAAGGACAACATTCTTTCGTTAAGAAGATTTCATATACCCGTGTTCCCTTGCGTTTAGGTGAAGAGGTATTCGAGAACGGTAAGATTTCAAAGAAAAAAGCCGAAAACTTCGTTAAAACCATCCAAGCATTCAAACTGATTGCTGAAATTTTTGATGTAAAACGATTGCGCGCTGTTGCAACCTCTGCAATGCGAGAGGCAGAAAACTCAAAGAAGATAATCGATAAAATTCAAGAAGAAACTGGAGTTGAAATTGAAGTGATTTCTGGAGAAGAAGAAGCTGCTCTTATTTTTGGCACCTTCTTTTTATTAGATTTTGATAAAACAAAGGCTTTCATTGTAATTGATGTTGGCGGCGGTTCAACCGAGGTTTCGGTATTTGAAGGTGGTGAACGTGTTGCTTCCAAATCGTTTGAAATCGGAACAATTCGTTTATTAAAGGAAAAAGTTTCTGAAGATATTTGGAAAGATATACATGAGTGGATTAAAGACCATGTAGATTTAAATTCACCTCATCAATTATTCGGAACTGGCGGAAACATCAATAAAGTTCACAAAATATTAGGTGCTGGACAAGAAGAACCTTTGAGTTTTGAAGGCATGCGAAAACTGCGCAAAAAGTTAGGTGAATTAACCGTTGCACAGCGTGTAGATTCCTTTCAATTGAAACCAGATAGAGCCGACGTTATTGTTCCAGCATTGGATATTTACCTATACATTTTAAATGAATTAAAATGCACTGAAATCATGGTTCCAAAGATTGGATTATCAGATGGAATGGTGTATCAAATGCATTTGAACTCCCTTAAAGATTAGAGATCAATCTAAACTGAATCGGATTGGAACAATCGTCCTAACATTTACTTTTTGACCGTTATTCATTCCAGGGATCCACAGAGGCATCAATTTAACTATTCGTATAGCTTCTTTATCAAAATTAGGAGCGTCTTTTATTCCTCTCATGATTTTTATATTCGTTATTTCGCCGGTTTTCATCACTACAAAACCAACATAAACCTTTCCTTCAATACCAAGTTCTTTCTCCATTTCAGGATACTTTATATTGACTTGAATAAATTTCATTAAGGCTTCAGTTCCTCCAGGAAATTCGGGTTGAACTTCTGCAATATCTAATATTTCTTCTTGCTTTGGCTCCTGTAATTGTTTGGGTTCTGGTAATACCGGAGGCTCCGGAAAGGGATAAGGTTCTGGATAAGGTTCTGGTTCAGGATAAGGCCATGGTTCTGGATCAACTGGTATTCTTACAATAGGGACCGGTTTCTCACGCTTTCTTTTTGCTGTTGTGTCATCGTTGATTTTAGTATCGACAACAGGTGTTTCTAGCTTAGTACTTTCGTTTTTTTGTGCTTGCTTTACTGCCTTTTTGTTAGGTGCTTCTTTCTCTTGGCTGCAAGCGTACAAGACAATTATAACAAGAAGTAAAACAAGGTGTAAATACGAATTTCTAAAAGTCATTTTCATTGGTAGTAAATTTCGTTTCGCAAAGCAATTATCACGCCGAAATAACCTAAAACAAAAAAGGAGAACCTCCAGATTCTCCTTTCCTTAATATCATATGAACGATTAGATTTTCTCGAAAGTCAATTTATCGATTGAACCATCTCCTCCACTTACGTCTTCTAACTCAAGTTTTGTTTTTGACTCACTTAAGACTTCCCAATCATCACTCAAATCTTCTAAATTAGCTGGTGTTGCAAAATTCAAAATAAAATCAACGTGGTCGCTGTCCTTTTCTGTTTTCCATGTACCCGCATAAGTTACTGTCAACATTCCTGGTTGAACGGTCACTGAACCATCTGTATTAAACTTAAAACGGTAATCAGTATAATCACTCGTTTCATTGTTTCCATCATCCTCATAAAGCGAAACTTTCCACTCGCCTTCAACGATTGAATTTTCAATTTTGTTAATCGTTTGCTTTTTGCAACTTGCAGCAAATACAAGTGTCACTAATGTTAATCCTATAATTTTCATCTCGAAATTTTTTGTAAAGATATCCCCTTTTGAACGATGAAGATGTTATTTATTATTAAAATTAACGCAATACATTCACATGCCCTGTGATCATTTGCCATGCATCAGGAAATTCGCATGATACATAACGCAACACGTAAGCATATGTGCCATTTTGAACCAATCCAAACTGACTTAAGTAAACACCGTCCCATGCATCTTCTGGATCATTAGTAACAAAAACCAATTCTCCCCATCGATCATAGATTTTAAATTCCCATTCTAATACCTCTAAGGCAAATTTGGCGTTAAAATCACCGTTGAACTCATCAGCATCAGGTGTAAACGTATTTGGAATAAAAATTACAAATGGCTCAATATATAATTCTTGGTAACTCGTATCCTGACAACCAAATTCATTTGTGGCAATTTGCATAGGTCTGTGCCATCCACTCGTTGTATAAGTGTGGATTAAATTAGCCTCGTAAGCAAAATATGTTGTGTCGTCAAACCAATAGAAAATTGATGTTGCTCCTTGCGACAAATCAGTGAACTGAACCTCAGCATGACAAATATCCGTTTGTTCTGGATTAACCTTGAAATCAGAAATTGGTGACGGGTGAATGGTCACAGCATCTTGCTGAATTAAGTTCAATGCACTTATACATCCTTCATCTGTTGTGATTGATAAAGTCACCGTATAACTTCCAGGCGCTGTGTACAAATGACTCGGATTTTCCAATGTTGATGTTCCACCATCTCCAAAATTCCACAAATAATTAATTGGGGAATCTGCAAGACTTAAATCCGTAAATTCAACCAAGGCTGGAGCGCATCTAGGTCCTGGCTCAACCCTGAAATCAATTGTTGGCTCTCTGAAAACAAACACATTAGAAGTTGCTGTTTCACTACAATTATCAAATGAAACAGTTAATGAAACTGGGAATAAACCGTGCGTTCCATAAACAACATTGGTAACATCTAAGGTCGTGGCAGATGAAGGTGTGGCGTTCGGTCCGAAATTCCATAGGTATTGCACTGAAGCTGGTCCTGTTACTGTACCATCGAAATCATAACTATTGTTTGTAACACACAATGAATCCGTATGGTTAAAAGCTACGGTAAGTAACTCATTAACGGTAATTTGCTCGTAAGTAGTATCATAGCAACTGGCCGAAGATCCAGCAATTAAGCGAATGGTATAGGTTCCTCCAACAGGAAAGTCAAATGTCGGTTCGAAATCTGTACTCACATCTGTCGTTGTGGATGGCACACCAAAATCCCATTCATAATTGGTTGTTTCTGTTGAATTATTGCCAAAAGTCAAGGTCAAACCTTCACACTCAAATCCAACTGGTAATTCAATTGCTGCAATCGGTTCGGGGAAAATGTAAATAGAATCAGTAAAACTTGCGTTGCACTGACCATACACTCCATTCAAAGTAATTGGAACATAACCTGATGATGTAAATGAAACATTATTTACGTTCAATGTTGTTGCAGTTTGTACAGATGCATTCGGGCCAAACTCCCACGTGAAATTGGAATTAGCTGGACCATTCGTGGAACCAACAAAATCAAAACTATTATTGAGAATACATAGCGAATCGTTTGACGTAAAAGAAACATCAAACTGATTGTTTACAAAGATATCCATGTAGGCTGTATCCGTGCACGACCAGCCAGGGTTGACGACGAGCATTGCTTGGTAATTTCCAGGTGCCGGATAGGTGTATGTTGGTGCGAAAGTAGTACTCACATCTGTTGTGATACCTGAAACGCCGAAATCCCACGCATAATTAGTACCACCATAAGAATTGTTTTGGAACTGAACGGTTAACCCCTGACAATAGGATATAAATGTGGGTAAGTCTTCTTGAGCGGGCAAAATAGCTTGCATCGTAATGTTGCAGTTGAAAACTTTGAAAAGGAAATCACGCACCGTTTGACCGATTAGTACTCCATTTCTATATTCTTGTACGCGGACACCCACCACAAATAATCCCAACATATTAGGTGATGCGGTTAAAACACCAGTTGTTGGATCTATGCTAATCGTTGCACCAGGTCCCAGCGGATTTGCAGCTGAAAACCCTCCTGCCCATGATACCGGAAAATAAGGAGGTGGTGGTGAAGGACTAGGAGCAGGATTTAAACCGGATGCACCAGCATATGGTGTAACTAGTGAATAAACCAATTGATCGCCATCAGGATCCGTCGCTGAATGGTCAAATACCAAATCATCATTGTTACATAATAACAAGGGAGGATAATTGGTAAAACGTGGGCTACTATTTTGCCAATATGTTGCAGCATTTCCGGGTATTGTTGCTGCTAGTGTAAGGCCTGTATCATCTGGACTTACTAGATTAGTTATGTTTGGTCCTCGACAGCAACGTTGGTAAGCAACAGTATACCCACCAGAAGTTGGTGGCAAAGTCAAAACAGTTATATAAATTGCGCGCTCCACACAAATATTTGTCGGCGGAACAACGCATGGATTATTGAATATAATTGGCAAATTCACACTTCCAGGAAATGGCACAAAAACCTCTTGCACAAAAGCTTGTTGACCAGAAGGCATAGTGTTATAAACTGCTAGGGATAATGGGTCATCAAATGCTGCTCCTGTAGAATTGCAATCTCGATAGACAGTAATAAAAAAACGGTATTGATTATTACCCAAGTAATCATAATAAATGTCCCCTCCCACAATATGAGAAGCAAAAAGAGACATGTTGATTGACACTAATATGGAGAGTAAAAAGTACTTCATTGACCTATTAGACGCAAATGTAAAGAGAATGTTGTCTTTTACTGTTAAATTTATGCTAAATAGCTGAATCTATCGGATTTGCGTAGCTAAAATCAAGTTCAGTGGTAAGAAGATTTCCATCTATTTCTTTGCCTTTCGTATTGTCTTCCAAATAAAAAGGTGCTTTCAAGCCAATCATCTTTGCCATCATTGAATAATACTCCTTTTTGGCAGGATGACTCGGATAAGAAACATTATAAATACATGACCATTTGTTTCCTGCTATTATCGCTCCAATAGCTTCAATGACATCTTTCAAATGAACCAAATTTACCGGGACATCACCACCACTTACGTTTTCTCTCCCTTGCAAAAAATGAATTGGATGTCTTCCAGCGCCAATCAATCCAGAAAGTCTTAAAATACAATAGGGTCGATTGCTGCTTAGCACAACTTTTTCAGCTAAACGAACTGGATGATTTTCATTGACCTTTCCTTTTTCATCAACAATCGCATCGACTTCCTCATACACGCCAGTGGAACTCGTAAAGATCACTTTGGTGTCTGCAGAAAATTGATTCAACAATTCTTCTACTTGCTTCGCATAATTAGGCGATTTTGAAGGAGGAAAATTCACAATTACAATTTCCGAATCGTTCACGCGATCATCTATCTTAAATTGGTTTTCAACTGAATAAATAAAGGCATGAATCCCTTTCGATACTAATGAATTTAATTTTGAAAATGAGGTGGTAGAACCATACACACTGTATCCATTTGAAATTAAATTTTCACTCAAAGGCAAGCCTAGCCATCCACAGCCAATCACAGTTATTTTCATAGAATTACAAAGTTAAGACACTTCAAACAACTCATATCAATAACATGAATTAAAACTTGTACGCTTCCCATAAACTATGGGTACAAACCTAATTATTTCTGAAAAAAACAGTAATTTCATCGTTGAATTTTCAAAACGAAACTTTTGAAACTCCATTTTAAAGAAAACATTCATTTCAGTCATTTCTAACATTTTTGGTATGAGTAATTTACAAATAAAATCCTTCGAAGAATACCAACAGAAATATGCAAAAAGTGTTCAAGATCCAGAAGGATTTTGGGCAGAAATTGCTGAACATTTTCAATGGAAACGCAAATGGGACCAAGTATTAGAGTGGAATTTTGAAGAACCAAAAATAGAGTGGTTTAAAGGAGCCACTTTAAATATTACGGAGAATGCTTTAGATCGACATTTGGCTGATCGAGGAGATAAAGTTGCCTTGATTTGGGAGCCAAACGACCCTAAAGAAAAAAATATCACTTACACTTATTCAGAACTTCATTCAGCAGTTTGTCAATTTGCAAATGCACTTAAGGCTCGTGGAATTGTAAAAGGAGATCGTGTATGTATTTACATGCCGATGATTCCTGAATTGACGATTGCTGTTTTAGCTTGTGCTCGAATCGGAGCGATTCATTCGGTCATTTTCGCTGGGTTTTCTGCAAGTGCTGTTGCGGATCGTGTAAATGATGCTCAAGCAAAAATGATCATTACAGCTGATGGTTTAAATCGGGGTACGAAGCAAATTCCGCTTAAAAGAGTAATTGATGAAGCACTCGAAATGTGCAATTCTATTGAAAGTGTGATTGTTCACAACTGCCTTGGTTGGACTCCATCTATGACCGACCAGCGCGACTTTTGGTGGCACGAATGCATTTTGAATGAATCGACTGCTTGTCAAGCGGAAGAAATGAATGCAGAAGACATGCTATTTATTTTATACACTTCTGGATCGACAGGGAAACCGAAAGGGGTTGTTCACACGTGCGGGGGATATATGGTGTATACTGCTTACACATTTCAGAATGTGTTTCAATACGAAGAAAATGACATTTACTGGTGCACAGCCGACATAGGTTGGATAACAGGTCATTCTTACATCGTTTATGGTCCACTTTTGTCAGGAGCAACAACGGTCATGTTTGAAGGAATTCCAACGTATCCAGATCCAGGAAGGTTTTGGCAAATCATTGACAAACATGGAGTTAATCAGTTCCTAACAGCTCCAACCGCAATACGCTCATTAATGGCGTTCGGCGAAGAGCATGTATTGTCCTACAGTTTAGATTCCTTAAAAGTCCTTGGAACCGTTGGAGAACCAATCAATGAGGAAGCTTGGAAATGGTATTATTTGCACGTTGGTAAAGAGCGTTGTTCGATTACAGATAACTGGTGGCAAACCGAAACGGGTGGAATTATGATTTCTGGTTTAGGAAATATATCTCCTATGAAGCCCTCTTATGCTGGCTATCCGATACCTGGAATACAACCTGTTTTACTAGATCAGAAGGGTAAAGAAATTACAGATAACGAAATGGAAGGATATTTATGTATTAAATTTCCGTGGCCTTCCATTTTACGCACCACGTGGGGTGACCACGAAAGATGTAAATTGACATATTTCTCTCATTATAAAGGATATTATTTCACAGGTGATGCAGCAAAAAGAGATGAAAACGGCATGTATCGTCTCCTTGGAAGAGTTGATGATGTTATCAACGTTTCTGGTCACCGATTTGGGACAGCCGAAATTGAAAATGCAATCAATACCAATAGTAATGTCATTGAATCGGCTGTTGTCGGTTATCCACATCCTGTAAAAGGACAATCCATCTATGCATTTGTCGTGCTTGATAAACCAAGTGATGATATAGAAAACTCTAGGGGTGAAATCGTTGAATCGGTTGTCGCTCAAATTGGAAAAATTGCCTTGCCTGAAAAAATTCAATTCGTAACTGGACTTCCAAAAACGAGATCTGGTAAAATAATGAGAAGAATACTTCGAAAAGTGGCTGAAGGAGATACCTCCAATTTAGGGGATACCTCTACCTTGTTAGATCCTCTCGTGGTAGAAGAAATTGTAGCTAACGCTTTATAAATAAATTATATGGTATTTTCAAAATTGTTTGTGCGTTTTAATTGGGTCACACTCGTCCTTATTTACCTTGTGGTGGTAGCTGGAAGTTTTGTGCGCATTACGGGAAGTGGAATGGGTTGTCCAGATTGGCCCAAGTGTTTTGGCCAGTGGGTTCCTCCAACAGAGGAAAGCAGTCTGCCTGACAATTACAAAGAGATATACTCAGAAAAACGCGGGAAAAAAATTACCAAGTTTTGTGGATTTTTGAGAAAAATTGGAATGGAAAATACCGCTGCTCAAATTGAAAATGATCCAGCTCTGCTCCTAGAAGAAAAATTCAACACGAAAAAAACGTGGACAGAATATGTGAATCGATTATTAGGGTTTTTAGCTGGAAATGCCATGTTGGCTGCATTCATTTGGATTTTAATACGCTATCGAAAGCGAAATTTGGTCACTCTTGCAGCAATAAATTTAGTCTTAATGGCTATACAAGCATGGTTTGGGTCGATTGTCGTTGCATCCAATTTAGTTCCTTGGACAATTACTGTGCATATGTTATTGGCACTTGTTATCATTGGTTTGCAACTACTGATCATTCGAAAAATTAGCCCAAGTCAACAAAAAAACATCTCCTTGAATCCGACCTTAAAAATTCTAGCAATTGTTGTTTTTGCTATTACATTTTATCAAATGTTTTTGGGTACACAAGTCCGCGAATTTATAGACGAACTAACAAAACTTGGCTATACAAGAGAACAATGGACTGAAAAATTAGGTATGCCATTTTACATTCATCGCAGCTTCTCGTGGTTGGTGTTGATCTTGTTAACGTTTATGTTCTGGAAAAATGAAAAAGGACGCAAACTATGGATTATCCGATCAGCATTTATCATATTGGCAATTGAACTTCTTTCTGGCGTTTTATTAGCGTATGGTGATATGCCAGGTCTTGTGCAGACAAGTCATTTGGTTTTTGCTACAATATTATTTGGTATTTTAACAATGCTAGTATTTAGAATGAAATCTGAACGTATGCGCGGATAATTTTAACTTTCCTCTTGAAATTTGCGGATAGAATACTATATTTGCAACCCGAACAGATTTATACGATGTATAATCTTTTCACGGTCCTATAGCTCAGTTGGTTAGAGCAACAGACTCATAATCTGTGGGTCCACAGTTCGAGCCTGTGTGGGACCACCCAAGTGGGGATTTTGGCTGAAAAGTTGGAATCCCCTTTTTCAATAAATATCCTTAAACTTCTTTTTTCAAAAAATGGGTGTCGCTATTTTTTGGACTTCAAATAATAAGATGTGACATGTTATTTTAACATCCATGAACCACCAACACTAATTACGTTGGGCAGTGAAAGATAATCATTATACGTATTTTCTTTCACGCCTCCTGTTGGGCAAAATTTAATCTCAGGAAATAGTTGCGCGTATGCCTTTAGTGCATCAATACCTCCAAAAAGATTGGCCGGAAAAAATTTGAAATAAGTACAACCAGCTTCCATTCCTAAAAGAATATCACTAGGCGTCGCTACTCCTGTAATAAATGGAATTCCTGACTTATTTAACGATTCCAATAGGTTTGTAGAAGTTGCAGGACTAACAATAAAATCAACTCCGATTTCTTTTACTTGATCAATTTGTTGTTGATTGATTACTGTTCCAACGCCTAATAAAATTTGATTAGAATAATTAAGTTTTATTTGTCTCAATGCATCGAAAGCACAAGGAGTTCTCAATGTAACCTCTATGCAAAAAATCCCTTTCTTAATTAGGCTTTGGATGATAGAATCAATCTCCTCCAAATCATTTATGGTAACAACTGGAATAAGATTATTTTTTTCTAAGACACGCTGTATATTGTTTTGCATTTTACTGAGAAATTATATGAAACTAGCACCTTCTTCACTAGAAGAGACATTCATTCGCATGTTTGAAAAAATTTCTCTTCCCAAACCAACAGTATTATCATTGCTCTTTGTTCTTGGTGTTCTGCTATTTAAATCGTTTAAACATTCAAACACACCTTTTTCGGCATCAAGTCGAATGATATCTCCTGAAATTATTTTAGCTATTGCACCGCCATCTCTTGCTTCTGGGACAACATGAATGGCAGCAGGAATTTTCCCAGAAGCTCCAGACATTCTACCGTCAGTGATTAATGCCACATTGAATCCTCGTTTCTGAAGAATCGTTAAAGTAGGAGTAAGTTGATGTAGTTCTGGCATTCCATTTTGCTTTGGTCCTTGAAAAGGCAGGATAGCAATGAAATCCTTTTCAAGTTCCCCATTTTTGAATGCTTTGATTAGATCTTCCTGTTCGTTAAACACGATAGCCGGTGCTATGATAACTCTGTTTTCGATTGATACAGCAGACACTTTGATAACTGCCCTTCCAATGTTTCCTTTTAATAAACGAATACCACCATCTTTTTGAAAAGGATCATCTGTTGAACGCAATATAGAATCATTCAGCGAAAGTTGGGCTCCTTCATCCCAATAGAGACAACCATCTTTAATTTTTGGTTCTTTTGTAAATCGTGATAAACCGAAACCTAATATTGTATGCACATCTTCATGAAGTAAACCTTTTTCCAATAAAGTACGGATTACAAAACCCATACCTCCTGCAGCATGAAAATGGTTTACATCCGCAGCACCATTTGGATAAACTCTAGTAATTAGAGGAATAATTGCTGAAAGGTCTGAAAAATCTTCCCAATCGATAATGATTCCTGCTGCTTTGGCAATTGCAATTAAATGAATAGTATGATTTGTAGAACCGCCAGTAGCTAATAAACCAATGATAGCATTAACAATCGTCTTTTCCGATATAATTGAAGCTAAACACGTATCAAATTGTTTGTTTTTTGAGGACTCAATAATGATTCTCGTTATCTCTTCATTCAAAAGATTTCGTAATTGCGTATCGGGATTAACAAAACTAGAACCAGGCAACTGAATTCCCATAATCTCCAATAGCATCTGATTACTATTTGCAGTGCCATAAAAGGTGCATGTGCCGGGAGAATGATAAGAATCAGATTCACCCTTCAATAATTCGTCTCTTCCAATCTTTCCCTCGGCAAAATCTTGTCGAATTCTAGATTTTTCTTCATTACTAATCCCGGATTCCATGGGTCCACCCGGTACAAATACACTTGGTAAATACCCAAATTTAAGAGCACCTATCAGTAAACCAGGGACAATTTTATCGCAAATACCAAGGCACATAACTCCATCAAACATATTGTGGGAGAGACTTATTACTGTTGAAAGGGCAATTACATCGCGACTAAAAAGTGAAAGTTCCATGCCCGGTTGACCTTGAGTTACACCATCACACATGGCTGGGACACTACCTGCAACTTGAGCCGTTCCGTTAAATTTATTCGCATAGGTTCGTATCTTTTCAGGATAGTTTTCATAGGTTTTATGTGCAGACAGCATATCATTATAAGCCGTAACTATACCAATATTCGGAGTTGAATTTCCAGACAACTTCTCTTTTTCCAAATTATTACAACCTGCGAAAGCATGCGCCAAATTACCGCAATTTAGGGATGATCGCAAGATACCCTTGTCAAATTGGGCGGTCATATTTACAAGGTATTCATTCCTAGTATCATGACTTCTAGTAATAATTCGGTCAGTTATCTGCTTAATTCGTTTATCTATCATATTAGTCTGCATAATAAACTTCCATTTTGGATGATTCCAAAACAAATGGTGTAATTGGAAACAAAGAAAGTTTTGATTTTTTTAGAACTTCTAATTTTTTCGGACCTTTAATCAAAAGTAATTTTTTATCTGCCATTATGAGCATTTTTTGCCCGCATGTTATTCTATCGTTGGGGAACTCAGGAGCTTGAGTGTTAAAAATAGCGATTTCATCTGTATGTGATGCAAAATCAGAATTTGGATCATTGGGGAACAATGAAGCGGTATGACCATCTTCTCCCATTCCTAATAAAACAACATCAACTCGCTCCTTGAATATCATATATTCATCGTTAACTAATTGAATATTATGTTGTCTATCCTCACTATCCAAAACCATACTAAAGAACTCCGCTTCGGTGGCATTATTCTTTAGCAATTCTCGTCTTATCATAGCTTCATTGCTGAATTTATTGGAAAGAGGGACAAATCGTTCATCAACCAAACCTATTTTAACATTTTTCCACGACAGCGATAATTCAGACAATAATGAATAGAAATGAATAGGGGTTGATCCGCCAGAGATTAAAATACGAGCGTCTCCGAATTGGTTAATGGCATTCGTAATGATGATTTGAAATTCTGCCAACAATACTGACTCTAATTCTTCTAGACTTTTAAATGTTTTTATTTTCATGGTTCGAAGATGAGGTTGACCATATATGGCCCGAATTTAAGATTTTATCTCCAGGTCCCCAGGAACCTGATTCGTACAAAATATTGCGTTGTGCATTTACCTTCCACGCATCTGTAAGAGTTTCTATCCATTCCCAAGCAGCTTCAAGCTCATCCTGTCGCATAAAGAGTGTTTGATCTCCCCTGATTATATCAATCATCAATCGTTCGTAGGCATCAGGAAGTTTTTCCTTGAACGTATCCATATAATCTAATTTTAATGAAATCGGTTTATATCGATATCCACCCGGGCCTGGCACTTTTGTCATTTGAACCAAGGCTATTGTCTCCTCTGGTTGAAGTCGAATGATCAGTTTATTTCCGGGAATTTCCCCCTGAATTGGAAAGACATTATGCCTTACTGTTTTAAAATTAATTACAATTTCAGAATAGCGCTTTGGCATCCTTTTTCCAGTTCTTAGATAAAAAGGTGTATTCTTCCATCGCCAATTATCCACAAAAACTTTCAATGCAACGAATGTTTCCGTATTAGATTCATATTTTTTTAAATCTTCCAAGTATGAATTAACCTCACAATCATGAACTTTTCCTCTAGAATATTGCCCTCTTACTGTATCCGTTTGAGCAGTTTCATTTGTGTATCGCTTTAAACAATTCAACACTTTTACCTTTTCATTTCTTACAAAATCGGCTTGAAGTATTGAAGGTGGCTCCATTGCGATTAAACAAAGAAGCTGCAATAAATGGTTTTGAACCATGTCTAACAGTGCACCACTTTTATCATAATAATCACCTCTGTTTTCTACTCCTAAACTTTCGGCCACTGTTATTTGAACAGAGTCAATATGCTCTGAGCTCCACGAATGCTCAAACAAGTGATTAGCAAAACGCAAAACCATTAAATTTTGTACAGTCTCTTTTCCTAAATAATGATCAATTCTATAAATCTGATTTTCAAGGAAAGAGTTACTTATTTGAGCGTTGATTTCTTGTGAAGTTGCAAGACTAGTTCCGAGTGGTTTTTCTATAACAACTTTGCTTTTGGCATTTATCAGCTTTGACCTATTTAGAGCATCACATATTTCGCCAAATGCCGAAGAAGGAGTTGAAAGATAAAAAATTGTTTGGTAATTGACATTCTCTGCTAACATTGACTTCAATTCCAAGAAGTCATCTACTTTATTAGAGGGAATATATAACGGTTTGATCTTTTTTTTGAACAATTGAAATGTTTCGTCATCAATAATTTGATTCGATTTATGAACAAATTCATAAATACTATTGATTAAACTTTCTTCAAAGTTCAATTTTCTTGAAATCGGAAATATTCTAAAATCTACATTTAATTGTCCGGCTTCAAATCGTTGGTATAAAGCAGGATAAATCTTTCTTAAAGCCAAATCACCATCGCCGCCGAAAACTACAATATCAAAGGGCTTGATTTTTTTAACGTTTTGTTGTGATTTATCCATTTTTTGAACTTAATAAATTACTTATTGTCAAAAGTACAAAAATTAAATTAAATAATTATATTAGCAGACAAGTTTCATGAAAATATCGAAATTATGATTTTAATTGCTGACAGCGGCTCTACAAAAAGTGATTGGGTAGCCATATCACAAAATAGCACAATTAGATACAGTACCGTTGGTATCAATCCTTATTTTCACGATGAGGAATTTGTTTTTTCTGCCATAAAGGATAACCAATCTTTATATTCTATTAGCTCCCAGATTGAAGAAGTTTATTTTTATGGAGCGGGATGCTCTTCCGAAAAATTAAATTCTATTGTATTAAGAGGCTTACAAAAAGTTTTTACACAAGCTGAAATTCATGTTGATCACGACCTAAGCGCCTGTGCTTTAGCGACCTATCAAGGAGAACCAGGAATTTCATGTATAATTGGAACAGGTTCAAATTCATGTTTTTATGATGGGACTAACATCTTTGAGAGTATTCCTGCGTTAGGTTATATACTTGGTGATGAGGGAAGTGGGGCGTATTTTGGGAAAAAACTTTTAGCCGATTTCTTGTACAATAAACTCCCTGAAAACATTCATTTTTCGCTCGAAAATGATTTAGGGCTAGACAAAGAGAAAATTATTTCAAACGTATACATGAAGCCCGGAGCTAATGTCTATTTAGCATCATTTATGCCTTTTATTTTTAGTCATTTTGATGATAAATATATTTCAAACATGATCCTTGAAGGGTTTAAAACTTTCATCGACACACATGTGAGATGCTATCAAGATTACACTAAATACAAAGTTCACTTTATTGGATCCATTGCTTGTTTATTCCAAAAAGAACTTGATCAAGCATGCCAGTTTTACAATGTTACTTTAGGACAAGTGATTAAAAAACCAATTGATGGATTGGCGGATTATCACATGAAAATGGAATTAGTTAAAATTGAAAATAATGAAAGAATTAATTGATAATTTCAGCAAGCAATTATTTGAAGCAGTTGAAATTGCTTTAAAACAAGAATTTATAAATCAGCGAAGTACAATTAATAATGTTGTTTTTACTGGTATGGGAGGTTCTGGAATTGGGTCAAAAATTGTTGGTCAATGGATAGAAAAAGAGATTAAAGTACCAATTACCTTTGTTCAAAATTATGAAATACCTTCTTGCATAAGCAAAGATACACTAGTCATAGCGACATCATATTCTGGCAATACCGAAGAGACCATTACAAGTGTAGAAAAATGTTTAAAGAAAGGAGCTTTAGTTATAGGCATTTGTTCTGGAGGTAAATTGAAAAAGATTTGTAAGCAAAATCAAATTGATTGCATTATCATTCCGAAAGGATTTCCTCCTAGAGCAGCCTTAGCCTATTCTTTGGCTCAAAAGCTAATCGTATTCATAAAATTTAATTTGATTAGTTGGAACTCGATTTATGAGTTAACAAATTGCAGTGATTTTATAGCTGAACATAAGGAGGAGATTAAATTAAAAGCTCAAGAAATTGTCAAAGTCATAAATCACACTAATCCAGTTATATATGCGGAATACCCCTATGAAAGTGTTGCTATTAGAGGGAAACAACAAATTAATGAAAACGGGAAATATCTGTGTCGCTATCATACAATTCCAGAAATGAACCACAACGAGTTATTAGGATGGGGATCTGGCAATGAAAATCATTCAGCGATATTTTTATACAATAGTGACATGAACACGAGTAACCTAAAACGATTTGAATTAACACAAAAAATAATTGAGAATGAGACAAACAATGTGATTGCTATTCATTCTCGAGGTAACAATCAAATCGAAGAGAGCATCTATTTTATTCACTTACTTGATTGGACTTCATACTATTTAGGCATTGAAAGAGGTGCAGATGTGATGGAAATTGAAAAAATAAATTTTCTAAAAAAGGAACTAGCGCTTATAAAGTAAGTCACTTATTGTGAATTGGATTTTTCATAAATATTCACAAGAAAAAAATTGAATTGACATTTATCTATTAAAATGTTCTAATTTGAGAGTTTCAAACTACTAAAAATACGTAACTATCTTACCGTTTTAAATAATACTCAGATGACAAAGCTACTTTTCAACCTCTTTTTAATCGGACTATTTCTTTCCTTTTCGCATTCGAATCTGCTATTTGCGCAAGATTTTAATAAGAAACTTGACCAAACTATAGAGAATCAGATTTCTGAAATCATGGCTAAGATGTCGAAGGAGGAAAAGATAGGGCAAACATGCCAGATTACGCTTGATGCACTCTTAAAAACGGATACAAAAGGCAAAAATCTTTATCCATATGTTTTGGATGAACAAAAACTGAAAGATGCCTTTCTCACTTACAAAGTGGGTTCAATATTAAATGTAAGTTCGCATACTTTAACCTTGGATGAATGGCATAAAATATTGCCAGAAATTCACAGTTTTTATAAAAAATCAAAGACATGTGCCCCAATTATCTACGGAATTGATGCAATTCATGGGGTTAACTATACTGTGGGTGCGACATTATTTCCGCAAGAAATTGGATTAGCGGCTACATGGAATCCGGATTTAGCCAAACAATTTGGTGAAATAACGTCATACGAAATGCGCGCATCAGGCATACCATGGAATTTCTCACCTGTACTAGATGTTGCTCGCCAACCATTATGGTCCCGTTATTTTGAGACATTGGGTGAAGATCCATTTTTAGCGTCTGAAATGGGTACGGCTTTAATCTTGGGATATCAAGGTGAAAACGAAATCGATTGTTACCATGGCGCT
>JAIOZF010000130.1 GCA_021740745.1 Crocinitomicaceae bacterium
GATGAAGTTTGTGATTTCACTTCGGCTATTCCATTTTGGTGGGAAAAATTATTAGCGTCAACAAGTTACCGAAATGGACTTAAATGCAGATGGGAAGAATTACGCCAAGGCCCACTGCATACAGATTCAATAAACTCCTATATCGATTCTATGTCAAATTATTTGCAGGAGGCAAGAATTCGAAATTTCGAAAAGTGGCCAATTATTGGCGTTTACGTCAATTGGAATTCCTTCGTCGGCATGACGTATGAAGAAGATTTAAATTTTCTTCATACGTATATCCAGCAACGATCACTTTGGATTGACAATAATTTGCCTGGAATCTGCGATTTGTCTCTTAATGAAAGTGTGTTTCAACCGCAATACTTCAAAGTTTGGCCAAACCCGATGAATGATATCGGTTATATTGGTTACACACTTTTTAATTCTGGTGAAATAACCTTAGAATTAACTGATTTAAGCGGAAGGGTAATTCATTCTCAACAATTAGGTTACCGAGAAATTGGTGAGCATGCAGAGCTATTAAATGTTAGCGGCCTGAGTCAAGGAAATTACATTTATACATTAAAATCCAATTTCACTTCAATAGGATCTGGTAAATTAATTATCAATTAAAATGAAACTTTTTTTTCGGAGTGTTTTCTTTGCTTTATCCGGAATATTGGAACTCTTAAGGAGTGAACGCAATTTCAAAATTCACCTTCTTGCACTCATTGTTGTCATTATTGGTGGATTATATTTTCATATTTCTTCAATTGAATGGTCAATTGTTTTACTCGTTTCTGCTTTGGTGATTTCGCTTGAAGCAATTAATACAGCAATCGAAAAATTGTGCGATTTATATACAAGTGAACCGAATGAAAAAATAAAATTGATTAAAGATGTTGCTGCCGCAGCGGTTTTAATTGCATCCATATTCGCTGTGGTGATTGCCTGTTTCATTTTTGGAAAATATGTGTAAAGTAATCTTACTTGGCTTTTATCACCATTAGACTGTTTGCTTTATTTGAGCAGCAGGATTAAATCAACTTTCAAAAGAGATAACTTTGATTTAAATCAAAAAGAATCATGAAATTTTTTGTTCTTCTGCTATTTAGTACCGTTTTGTTGAATGTTTCGAGTCAAAACATGCTAAAAAAGAAGTATGACCAACTTTTTCCAAACAATAAATCATTGCAAATCATTCGGTTACAAACCAAAATTGATAGTTTACAAGGACTTAATGACAGTTTGATTCAAGCACAAAAAGGTGCTTCGAATTCAATTGACAATCTTAAGCAAGAAGTTGAAAGGTTGAAACTTGAACTTCAAAAGGCAGAAGAACGAGTTTTAGCTTATAACAAGGAACTACTTCAAGAGGTCATTGTACTGCGTGATTCAATGCAAACACTTGCATTTCCGCATGTGATTTGCACTGAAGAATCCATTATCAAAAAAAGTTTTATTCACCCAAACTACAAGAATACTTGTTATTGGAGATCTTATCAAATTATCGAACTTGGAGTTCCTGATAACAAAGGTCGCTATACATGGACTACTGATGTTTTTGAAAAAACAAACGACAGTCTCCTTCAAATATCCGCTGCAAATCTTTTTAAAACAGAAAGAATTGCGGATTTAGAAAAATTAATCAATCAACGCTTAGAAGAAGATTTTAAAGCCTTGAAAATTAGCAACCCTGAATGCATTGGTCGTAGAAAGGCATTCCCAAATTTTAAACTTTCAGATATGCGTATTGCCTTTAATCAAAATTCAGAAATATCCTTTGAAGTAATTTATGGTTTGACTGAGGCATGCTACATGTTAAATTCTGCTTCAACCAACCTCAAGATTATTGATTTGAGGGAGTATTTTGTTGAATAGAATCTTTTATAATTAGCGCTTCAAAATGGTTTTAACGCTCGTTTTTTCTGAATCGATGTATCGAACAAAATACATCCCACTGTTTAAATCTGAGATATTATAATTTAATTGGTGAATTCCTTTCCCATTAATATATTGTTCAAAAATCAAACTTCCATTCACTGTTTCGAGACGTACTGATCCACCGTCATTCGTTGAAACATTCACATCAATAGTAATTGACTGATCAGCTGGATTTGGATAAATAGATACTAATCCTGATTCCGATGAATTTCTATTCAATGTTAAAATCTTGCTTTGAGTGCTTGCGCCATCAAAATCGAACTGTTCTAATTGATAATAAACCGTTCCAAATCGAATGTCAAAATCAGGGACTTCGTAAGTAATTTCATGTGATGAATTTCCTGCACCTTTTATAGTTTGAATTAACTCAAAGTTCTCCCCATCAAATGAGCGCAACAAATTAAAATAATCATTTTCTTTCTCTGAACTTGTTTTCCACGAAATCAGATTTTTATCTTCTTGTTGAAAAACAATGAATTCTGAAAGCTCAATAGGTAAAACATTAATGGCACCCCAGTCGGCAATAGTAAAATCACATTCAGCACCCAAATATCCATCGACCATAAGCACATATTCTTGACCAATAGTTAAACCAGTCGCGGTAACTACAGAACTTGAGTTTGGTGGCGAAGGTATATTTAATAAGCAATTACTTACTGATGCAAAACCGTTACAACAACCGAGAGAATTATAGGTAATTCTAAAAACTTGAGCTTGAACACCACTGCAAGAGGTACTGGTAAATTTAAAGTTTTCTGTAGCCGATCCAGCTTTAAATTTATACCAAGAATTATTGTGCACTAAACCACAGAATGGTCCAGAGGCTGAGCCATAGCCATCAACTGTTGATGCTAAATCTGGCGTAAATGTTCCTTCCGTACTAGCTGAAAAAGATGTGCCTAAACCATACGTTAATGTAGCTGAACTTTCACAAAAATCATTCAATAACCCTGTAGGATTGCCGCAAGATGTGAGAGCATAATCAAATATACAAATGGAACCATTCTGATCATCTGAGCTATTAGTTGAACTGTTGCCGTTTCCATCTCCAGATCGTCTTTGAATTTGGATGTAATAATTTACACCATTTGTTGAATTGAAATTCACTCCCCCTGTGCTACCTGTAACCATTGCACAAGCGACAGTTGAAGCACCACTGATTGGACATGTTGATCCACTGTAAATTGCAATTAAAGCATCACACGCATTTAATCCAAAAATATTTACAGCAACCGGAGCACCTGTTCCAACCATTTGAAACCAAATATCTTGGTAATCTGTCCCAGAATTGCATGAATGACTCCAAACAAGCGAACCGTCTTCATTATTTGACCATTGTGTAGTTTGGCATGATGACTTAACTGTCAATAATGTGGCACTTGAGCAATTTAGACCTTGAGAGAAAATTGAATTGAAATTCAAAACAGCCATTAACAAACCGACTGTAAATTGTGTCCGTAGACTAAAAAAAGATGTCATTTTATAAAATTTAACCTTAAAAAAAAGTACAATTTTATAGTTTAGCGGTGCAAAGATATACACAATTTCGAAAAGAATAACACGAGAAAAAATAAAAGCGATCATTGCTGACCGCTTTAATAGTTGTTAATCGAAATAACCCTATCTTTTTACGATGTGCTTCACAGTCACACCCAACGCATCAGCATAATTTACGAAGTATAATCCAGCACTCATACTCGTCATATCAAACGTAAGTTGATGCATTCCTTTATCTTCAATTTGTTGCTCGTATATTATAATTCCATTCTGTCCTACAATCCGAACAACTCCGCCTAGATATGTTGCAACTAAAATGTCCATAGTAATTGTATTTTCTGTTGGATTCGGGTAAACATTCACTAATCCCTTTTCTGCTGACTTTCGGTCCAAAGAAATAATTTTACTGTTTGTAGTTTCTCCGTCAAAATCTACTTGCTGGAGTTTGTAATAGATTTTTCCATAACGCAAATCATAATCATCAAATGAATAAGAATTCAAAATTGATGATGTAACAGCCCCAAGCACAGAACCTATGATGTCAAAATCTGTCCCATTAAAAGATTTCAGAAGATTAAAATGATGATTATTATTCTCAGAAGATGTTTCCCAATAAACCCCATTGTATTCTTCATGGGGCACTACCATGAACTTACTCAATTCAATCGGTAGGACATTTTGTGCACCCCAGCCAGCTATTGTAAAATCACATCGTGCACCAAGATAACCATCAATCATTAGCATATATGTTTCGCCGACGGTTAAACCAGTTGCTGTCAATGTTTCAATACTACTCGGATTTCCATTCAAATTTTGATCAATATTAAAAATACAGTTAGAAACCGGCGTAAAAGTCTCACAACATCCATTCAAATCATGTGAAATACTGTAAACATGGCCTTGAACCCCATCACCGATGCATGAAACATAAATAATTGGAAAAGTTTCAGTTGCACTTGTTGCCACAAATTGATACCAAGAGTTATTGTGTACAAGTCCGCAAAAAGGACCAGTTGCTGCACCATAACCATCCAAATAAACTTTGTGATCCTCTGTAAAAGTACCATCCGTGGTAGCCGAAAAAGTTCCTCCAGGATTTTTTGTTAAGGTAGCGGGTGTTTCACAGAAATCATTCAGTAAAGCCAAAGGATTTCCGCAAGGTGACAACACATATTCGTAAGCACAAATCGATCCCGTTTGATTATCATTATCATCTCCATTTCTTCGTTGAATCTGAACATAATAAACCTCTCCTAATGTGGTTGGGAAATTTACACTACCAGTGCTACCTGTAATATATTCACATGCAATCGATGAAACTGCTGCATTAGCTCCAGTTGGACAAGTCCCATCGTAAACTGCCAAAACCGCATCAAAAGAATTTAGGTGAAAAATATTCACACCAACTTCTGCACCTGTTCCAACAATTTGGTACCAAATATCTTGATAATCATTCCCACCGCCGCAAGGTTGACTCCAACCTCCAGGAATAGTCCCATTCTCACTATTCGTCCATTGCACCGTCGTGCAAACCGTATTAACCATTAAAGAAGCAGCTGATGTACAATTTGGACCTTGCGCAAGAAGCGTAATATTTAAAAATAATGAACTTAGAAATCCAAATAATTGTGTTGTAGTTTTCATATTGATGGTTTTAGTCTTTAATACAAATTTCTATAGTATCTTATGATTATACTATGACTTGAACAACCAAATTAAAGTGAGAGAAATCAGCTTTTTCAAAATATATCAAGCAGTTTTATATTTTTCGAAGCGATTTTATTGATCTTTTCTCAAGTTAAACAAACCTTATAAAATAAATTTCTTAACTCAACGCACATATAATGATTCTATTGATGAAATCCGCAAAACAGATTCCTTAATAAATACTGAAAAAAAACGAGCATTTAAATAAGTATCGGAATCAATAGGGAGAGAAATAATTCTTAGAACCTGTGAAAGGATGGAACAATAATAAGGTTACTTTCTTCACCTTAAATTACACCTGTAAACAAAAAACCCTTGGTTATCTTACTGATTACCGAGGGTTTTTAACATTATTTGAGTGGTGATGGAGGGAATCGAACCCCCGACACAAGGATTTTCAGTCCTTTGCTCTACCGACTGAGCTACATCACCTAACCTTATTTGTGGGGGCAAAGATAACAACTTCTTTTTATCCCCAAAGAAACGAAGTGATTTTTTTTCGGAATTGTTCATGTATCTTTGCATGTATGAATACAAAAAATCAGGTAATCGTCTTAGATGCAGGCAATACTGCCGTAAAAATTGGTGTATTCAAAAATGA
>JAIOZF010000038.1 GCA_021740745.1 Crocinitomicaceae bacterium
GCTCTAGAATAAACAACAAATCCATAATCAACACTAAAGCGCTTGAAATAAATACCTGTTCCAAAAGAAAAACCAGCGATACCTGGTCGCTCTTCTAATTTCATCTCTTGTCTTCGGTGATAATCAAATCCAGCAAGAATATGTAAATTCTTTGAAGCTAGTATCTCCACTTGATACGCAAAGTGTCTAGCCAATTTCTCTCCGAAACCAGCAATTTTTACTGGAATTGTATCGCCCGTTAAGGGATCTAGCGTCGGTTTAAGATTTGGATCAACATAAGTTATATCCCATTTATTTAAATGATGCGCCAATAATGAAAAACGAAAAGGTGCATGATTCAACTTATAAGATACCGCCATTTGAAACTCGGCAGGCAAAGGAGCCCTATTGTTTTCTGTATATGTTTTCAATTGCATTCCTGCGTTCTTCACTAATGCAGTCACTAACAGATTTTCATTTTTGTGGGTATAAGTTCCGGCTAAATCCAATGCGATACCAAACGAATTGTAACTTTCTAACTGCGAATAAATCAAATTCAAATTGGCACCAACGGAGATTCTTGGATTCAGTTGCTTCCCAAATCCAGCTCCAATAATACTTTCGAATGGTTTGAATGTACCTTGAGAAGTTCCATTCACGTCTGTTCGAGCAAACTCGCCATAGTTTACGTAGCGAATATGAGTACTTAAGATTCCCACTTTCAATTTATGAGCATAGGCAACCATACCATAATTTATTCCACCAGCTAACAAAGCTTGATTGATTCCTAAACCAGTGTGCATCTTTTCGTTCAATAAAGATGGATTCGCAACACCAAGATTCACATCTTGATCTTTAACTGAAATAAAATCGTTGCCTAAACCTGCGGAACGTGCATTGTAATTCAAATCCAAAAGTGAAAATACGGTATTCCCTCCTGTTTGCGCCCATGTAATATGAGTAAGGACTAGTATTGAAAATAAAAGTAGTTGTTTCATGCTCGTGAACTAACGCAAAAATTTCATTTAAATTATTCTATTATATTCTTTTTCCAATTTCAATTGCTTCTAAATCGTGAATTCGATCGCCAGAAATTGAAAAACGTAAAATTGTTTTAACTGAATGAAAACCTTTAAAACCGCAAGCCCCGGGATTCATCCAAAGCATATTGTATTTAGGATCCATTTTAACCAATAAAATATGCGAATGCCCACAAATAAATAATTTAGGCGCCCCTTTTTCTAATTCTTCAAAAGCAGGCAGCGAATACTTCCCTGGTTTCCCACCGATGTGCGTGATGAGTACATCCACTTCCTCACACTTAAAACGATTGAATTCAGGAAATTCTCTTCTAACTATATAATCATCAATATTGCCGTAAACCCCTCTCAAGAGCTTGAATTTTCGCAACTCATCTATCACCTCTACATTTCCAACATCACCCGCATGCCAAATTTCATCTACATCCTTAAAGTATTCATAGATTTTTGGGTCTATAAAACCATGGGTATCGGACATTAAACCTATTTTCTTCACAAAGCGGTGGATTTGGGATTTGGAATTCGGGATTTACTTAATCCAATTTTCGAGTGCTTTTATCTGAGGACCATTTGGTTTCTCTAAAACAACCACCGAATACTCTGAATAAAAGTTACGATTAACTTCTGGTAATGTCATCTCAATTAACCTTCCAGCACGAAGAATGGTCAATCTTTTTGCATCGTTATCAAAATAATTCAACCATTTGTCTAATTCACCAGCGCACAAATAACCATTGACAGCCATGATTTCATCTCCTTGCATTAATCCGCCTAAATCTGCTGGACCGCTTGGATATAGCGCTGAAACGACAAAATTCCCATTCGTTGGTATGGTTTTAAAACCTAATCTACCTGCTGAATACGATTTGGAAGGTCGATGAAATAATTCCAGTCCAAGATAATCTAAACTTTCGGTGATAATGGCTTCATAGGGATTCGTTCCATGCACAAACTCTTTGAAGAAAGGTCCAAAATCAAAACCCGAAATATTTTTCAATTCAGCTAGATAATCCTCTTCAGAAACACCTTTACCTTTTAATGCGTAATCAAAATATAATCGAGACATGACATCATCTAGACTAAACTTATTCTTGGTTTCACGCAGAATCATTACATCCATTACGAATGCCAAAAGACAACCTTCAGTATAAATAGATACTTTTCTACCCGGTGCACCAGGCACATATCCATCTAACCACGTATCGAACGATGATTCTCCAACAGAATAGTTAAAGCGCGCATGGTTATCAAAATGCTTTTGTAATTGAGCATTGAATTCAAGTAAGTATTGATCTAAGGTAAAAACATTGCTTTTCAATAAAAATAGATCACCCATATAGGTTGTTACACCTTCACAAATATAGCCTAAGCGTGAATAATTCTCTTTTGTAAAGTCATATGGAAACATTTCAATAGGTCGAATTGACTTTACATTCCACGTGTGATACAATTCATGAGAAGACACACCTAACAACTCTTTGTATAAAGCACCAAAAACTTCATAACTCGGTCCCAAGGTAATTACAGTAGATTTACAATGCTCAACACCATGATATGCTTTATAAGGCAAGATCTGGAACAAAAAATGGTATTCATCTACTGGAAATTCAGTAAATTTTTCAATTTGCTTATCCGTAAATGCCTGAAAGTCCTTTTTTATCCGTTTCCAATCTGGTTTTACCTCGCCATTAAACCACAGATGAAACAAGGTTCCCCCGGAGGTATAACTATCGTGTTGAAGTGAAGGTGAACAAATGAAGGGCGAATCAGCTAATTCATCGAAATCTTTCGCAAGGTATTCCTCTCCTTGCTTTTTCATTGATCCAGCAACTTCCCACGCAGCAGGTATTTCCAAATTCATGCTTGTTGGTGCATCTTTCTGTTCATCAGTAAAAACAAAACAATTAACTGGATTTACATAGAGCTGATCTTTCGACAAAAAAGTTGACCCAGCATTCAAATCCATCGAAAAATAGGCATATTCGACTCGAATAAAAGAAGTAGATGTTGTATCTACTTGCCACGCATCTTTGGTGATTTTAGTGGCGTCAATTCGCTTATTTTGATCATTGTAAACTTTAAAACCTTTGACATTCTTCGCAAAATTGCCTAATTCGTATCTACCAGGTCTCCAACTTGGCAAACGAACAATCGTAGTGTCATTATGGGTATCAAATCTAACTTGAAATTGGATGTACTGTTGATTGGCGTGTTCGATTGACAAAGAATAATTGACCATAGTTTTAAATTTAAGCTAAAAATACAGATTCTAAAGATTTATAATGGAATACAAATAACGTTATCATGTTTTGGAAGATCCTCATACGACAGAATTTCTACCAATTTCGATTTCCGTTCTTTTCCTCCAGCTAATTTGAATAAGCTATATCTTGCGTGACTTCGAATAAAATCAACAATCTCCGCCGAAGAAGTATGAGCATTCTCGCGGTCTTCAGAAAATTCAATAATTAAAATCGGCTTGTATTTTTTTAAGATATTTTGCGCTCCTTTCAATACTTCCAATTCAAATCCTTCCACGTCAATCTTTATCATCGTTGGAATGATGTCGGTCGGAAGCACCTCATCCAGTAAGCGAACATCTACTTCGTGAGAAACGGCATTTTGAGCTTTGATTACTAGCGATGCCCCTCCTCTATTTACTTGCCAATTGTCATAAATCTGTGCTTTTCCATTCGTTGCTCCTAGAGCGAAAGGACAAACATGAATGTTGCTTCGTTCGTTCAGTTGGATATTTTCTTCTAAGATTTGTAAAGTTGAATGGGAGGCTTCGTAAGAAAATACCTGTCCTTTTTCACCCACACATTGAGACGCAAAAAGTGTCATAACTCCGATGTTTGCTCCAACATCAATGAAACAATCACCCTTCTTTAAGTTTTTTTCAAGGTAATCAAGGATACCCTTCTCGTAGGTTCCAGTTTCATGCAAACTAAGTTCAACCCCTTTATCGATGGAGGGATCTATTCTCAGGTAAAAACCATGAATTGTTTTAAGAATATAAGAACCAACTGTTGACGGATTTGGAAGAATCCATTTGGGCAAATCAACTGATAGTCTGCGAATCCCACGAATATCTTGGTCTCTCAAGAAACTAATCAAACGGTGACGAATCGGATAATATGTATATTTCCCTAGCGCCACTTCAACGAATTAAGCGTACAATTCTTCTTGTAATTGAGAAATTTTAGCATCAGCTAAATAGTCATCATAAGGCATCATTTTATCGATGATACCATTAGGTGTCAATTCAATAATACGATTCGCAACGGTGTTTACCAATTCGTGGTCATGAGAAGTAAACAACAAAGTTCCTTGATATTCATTCATACCATTGTTTAATGCCGTAATCGATTCCAAGTCTAAGTGATTCGTTGGCTCATCCATCAATAATAGATTTGCTTTTGCCAACATCATTTTAGACAACATACAACGCACCTTTTCACCTCCAGAAAGAACGTTTGCCGTTTTAAGCGCTTCTTCACCTGTAAATAGCATTCGTCCAAGGAAGGTTCTTAGGTAAACTTCTTCTTTTTCCTCGTCAGTTTGAGCGTATTGACGCAACCAATCAATCAAAGGCAATTTATCTACGAAATACGCATGATTATCATTTGGTAAATACGCTGTATTTATGGTTGTACCATACGTAAACTCACCTGAATCTGGCTTCATGTTACCCGATAAGATTTCAAAGAAAGCAGTCAAAGCGACTGAGTTTTTAGAAATGAAAGCAATTTTATCTCCTTTGTTGACAATTAAGTTTAAACCTTGAAACAATGGTTTTCCTTCGGCATTCTTGCTTAAATTCTCAATGCTTAAGATTTGATTCCCTGCATCACGATCTTGGTGGAACGTAATTCCAGGATATTTTCTACTTGAAGGTTGAATTTCTTCGATGTTCAAGTTATCTAACATTTTACGACGACTCGTTGCTTGTTTTGATTTAGAAGCATTTGCAGAGAAACGAGAAATAAAGTCTTGTAGTTCCTTCTTCTTTTCTTCTGCTTTTTTGTTCTTATCAGAACGTTGACGCGTTGCCAATTGTGAAGATTGATACCAGAAAGAATAGTTACCGGTAAACATATTCAGTTTACTGTAATCAATATCGCAAATGTGTGTACAAACTGTATCTAAGAAGTGACGGTCATGCGATACAACGATTACTGTGTTTCTAAAATCCAACAAGAAATCTTCTAACCAACCGATTGTTTTCAAATCCAAGTCATTGGTAGGCTCATCCAGTACAAGTACATCTGGGTTACCAAAAAGCGCTTGAGCAATCAAAACACGAACTTTCAAATCATTCGAAAGTTCTTCCATTTTCAAGTAGTGCTTTGATTCTTCGATTCCAAGGTTACTCAATAAGGTTGCGGCATCCGTTTCAGCGTTCCAACCCTCTAGGTCAGCAAATTCGCCTTCTAATTCAGCAGTTCGCATCCCATCAGCATCAGAAAAATCAGGTTTAGCGTAAAGCGCATCTTTTTCTTGCATGATCTCAAACAAACGCTTGTGACCCATTATAACTGTCTGAAGCACTTCAAATTGATCAAATTCAAAGTGATTTTGTTTCAATACAGCCAAACGCTTTCCTGGCTCCAATTCCACTCTACCTGTAGTTGGATCTTGTTCACCAGTTAAGATTTTTAAAAACGTTGATTTTCCTGCGCCATTCGCACCAATCACACCGTAGCAGTTCCCTTGGACGAATTTTACATTCACCTCATCAAATAAAACACGCTTACCAAATTGCAGGGATAAATTGTTAACTGAAATCATAACTCACTCTAAATTTGGCGCAAAGATACGGAAAGAATTATGAAAACGAATGATGAATTGACAAATGAAGATTACAGATTACAGATTGAAGATTACAGATTACAGATTGAAGATTGCAGATTACCAATTCATAATTCATAATTCATAATTCACCCTTCGACAAGCTCAGGAACCTTAATTCATAACTCCTAATTCACCCTTCGACAAGCTCAGGAACCTTAATTCATAACTCATAATTCACCCTTCGACAAGCTCAGGAACCTTAATTCATAACTCCTAATTCATAATTCATAATTTCAAGTCAACCATTTCAAATTACGGGCATACAGCATTATAAAAATGGCAGAGATCAGTACTCCCCAGATTACAGCGTAGCTTGGGATATCTGTTGGACTGACAAATAGATACAAATTAGCGATTGTTGCAAGGTTATAGATTATGTAGATGTGGAATCCAATTTTTCGACCTTTCCACATGCTTAATACGCCATAAAATCCAAGAACCACTAAGAACAAACTTACTGTGCTTGCTTCGTAGAAATGACGATTCAATGCTTCATTCATTAGTTGGACTTGTTCAAAGGCATCTGCAACTTCTCCCATTCCTGTGCTTCTCATTTTCTCTGTGGATACAGCTAAATCCGCACGTTGTTGAACAATTTCAGTCGAACTAGTTGGACCGTATAGCAAAGAACCAACCACACTCACAAAAGACAAGCCTAATGAAATAAAACTTAAAATACATAGTACAGTTAAAAGTCTTGGTCTAGGCTTGATCTCATTATAAGAATTCTCGGGAATCATTTCCATCTTAATTTAATTTTGCCTTTACAAAAGCGGCACTTTTCTGCATCAGTGGATGCAAGTATTGGTCATTTTCAATGAATGGAACCTGTGTTCTATATTCTGTAAAAAGTTCTTCAATTACTTGAGAAGATTTTAAAGGTCGTCTGAATTCCAAGGCTTGAGCTGCATTCATTAATTCAACTCCTTGAATAGTGAAACAATTTTCTACTACTCGGTATAATTTCGTTGCTGCATTTGCGCCCATTGAAACATGATCTTCTTGTCCGTTAGATGAATCGATTGTATCAATTGAGGCAGGCGTGCATAATTGCTTGTTTTGACTTACAACTGATGCTGCTGCGTATTGTGGAATCATAAATCCTGAATTCAAGCCTGGATTAGCCACTAAAAATGCTGGCAATCCACGAGTTCCTGAAATTAACTTATAGACTCTTCGTTCAGAGATACTTCCTAATTCAGCCAATGCAATCGCTAAGAAATCCATTGAAATAGCCAGTGGTTGACCATGGAAATTCCCTGCGGAAACAACATCATCTTCATCCGGGAAAATCGTTGGATTGTCGGTCACTGCATTAATTTCACGTTCCACAATTAGTGCACAGTAATCGATTGCGTCTTTTGATGCTCCATGCACTTGCGGAATACAACGAAACGAATACGGATCTTGTACATGTGATTTTTCCTGTGAAATAATTTCGCTTCCAGCCAATAACTCTCTAAAAACAGAAGCCGTTTGAATTTGTCCTTGTTGGTTTCGAATTTCGTTTACGTTTGACTGAAAAGGATTTAATCGTCCATCATATCCTTCCAAGGACATCGCGGCCACCTTATTCCAATTTGACCACAATTGTTGCGCTCTAGAAACAGACCATGACGCGTATGAACTCATAAATTGCGTCCCATTCAACAAGGCTAGTCCTTCTTTCGACTGCAAAACAATAGGTTCTAAATGCAAGGCTTTTAATACTTCCATACTTGGACGTTTTTGTCCTTGAAAGAATACTTCTCCTTCTCCTAAAAGTGGTAAAGACAAATGCGCCAATGGAGCTAAATCTCCCGAAGCACCAAGACTTCCTTGTTGATAAACAACTGGTAAAATAGTGTTATTGAAAAAATAAATTAAGCGTTCTATTGTAGCTACTTGCACACCAGAACTACCATGTGATAAGCCGATAACTTTCAAGAGCAACATACGTTTCACCAATTCTTGTGGAACCTCTTCACCCGCTCCACACGCATGAGAAAGTACTAGATTTCGTTGTAATTGCTCTAGGTCACTTTCTTCAATTGCAGTATTGCACAAAGAACCAAAGCCAGTATTAATTCCATAAATTAATTTATCATGTCGCTTGATTTTGTCATCCAAAAACGTTCTACATTTCTGAATAGCAATTCTAGCCTCATTTCCCAATTCAATAGTATGGTGACCATGCAAAATCTCATCTACTTCTTGAAGAGAAATCCAGGTGTTATTTATGGTGTAATTTTTCATTAGTTATCAGTACTAAATAATATTTATTTTAAAGCGATGGTTTACTGATTAGCTTATGAATAACCTCATCGATACTCATTTCCACTTGGTCACCTGATTCCATATTCTTCAATAAAACAAGCTCTTCATTCATTTCTTGTTCTCCAATAAGCGCCACATATTGCACTTTTCTGTCGTTCGCATATTTCATTTGCTTTTGAATCTTGGCCGACGTTGGATACAATTCGCAATCAATACCATTGGCACGAACTTCATGCATGAGTTTCATACAATGGTTTTGTTCCTTTTCTCCAAAATTCACAAATAAAAGAGTTAATCCTTGGTCTGTTTCTTTTGGAAATAATTCTAACTCAGTTAATACATCGTAGATTCTGTCGGCACCAAAGGAAATTCCAACACCAGACATTCCAGACATTCCGAAAAGTCCCGTTAAATCATCATAACGTCCACCGCCACAAATACTTCCCATCTTTACTCCATTCGCCTTCACTTCAAAAATAGCCCCTGTGTAATAATTCAACCCTCTTGCTAGCGTAATATCAAATTCCAACTCTGCTTTTTGTAATCCAAGAGAATTGATTTGATCGAAAACAAATTCTAATTCTTCAATTCCTTTTAAACCTATTTCACTTGATGAAAGGAAAGATTTCATTTTCTGAACTTTCTCTTCATTGGTTCCTGTGAAAGAAAATAATGGTTGAATTTTTTCAATTGCTAAGGCAGATACTCCTTTTTCAAGCAATTCTTTCACAACACCTTCTTCGCCTATTTTATCTAATTTATCAATCGCAACGGTGATATCGATAAGCTTGTCGATTTCTCCGCTAACTTCTGCTATTCCTGACAAGATCTTGCGATTGTTGATTTTAACTGTAAAGCTTGGCAATTGCAGGTTTGTCAATATTTCATCGAAAAGCAAGACAAAATCAACTTCAAATATAAGTGAATCACTTCCTACAACATCCGCATCACATTGAAAAAACTCTTGGTAACGACCGTGTTGTGGACGATCCGCTCTCCAAACTGGTTGAATTTGGTAACGTTTAAATGGAAACGACAATTCATTTTGGTGTTGTACAACAAAACGTGCAAAAGGCACTGTTAAATCGTAGCGAAGTGCTTTTTCTGCTAATGAATTGGCAAAACGAGCAAGATTTTTTTCTTCCAAAGCTTGCGTATCAGCTTTCAGCATTTTGTCACCCGAATTCAAAATTCTAAAAATCAGTCGATCACCCTCTTCCCCATATTTCCCCATCAACGTAGAGGAAAGCTCAAATGAAGGCGTTTCAATTGGTGAAAAACCGTATTTCTTGAATGAACTTTTAATTGTATCGAAAATATACGTTCTTCTCGCTACTTCTATTGGTAAAAAATCACGGGTTCCTTTTGGAATGGAAGGTTTCTGAGCCATTTAGTTGAATTTGCTGCAAATTTAGGCAAAAGACTTTAAGAAGAAAGACTTTCCATGAAAGGGATTGAAGAAAACGGTCTTTCGGATTAAATTTTATCCTTTCCCAACCATCTAAGCACGTTATTGAACCAAATCTCGTCTGATTCTTTTTGTGTTAGGATGTTTGCTTCTACTGCGAAATCAATTACACGTCCTGGATACGAACGAGCCACGCCCTCCATTTCTCCTAATGGATAAGGATCATCCAATCCAGCCACAATTTGATCAGATCCTACTCGAATCTTCAATAATTGTAAGGTATAAGCATCATGCACCAAGGTGTCAAAAAACAAATTTTTGTGTCCAAGTGCGGCTCTGGGATCGTGTGTGCCTTCGAATAAATCTGGTCGACCATCATAACCTTGCAAACGACGACCGTAATTTGCCTGGCCTAACATGCATCCGTGAGCAAAACAAGTGCGAATATTTGGGAATTTGTTCACGTAATCTTTAAGTGAATAAAAATGAAGAGTATCTGCAGTTTGTGCCATCATCCACACCAGGTGGAATCGCCAGAACTGATCTTTCAATTTCACCATTTTCTCCCCATCGTAAGGATGGATTTCAATTGCTAAACCATAATGATTGGCTAATTCAAAAATTGGCTCTACACTGTCATCAACAACTGATAGCCATTCACCTTCTGCATTTAAAAAGTGAGTAGGCAAACACAACAAATTCATTTTTAAGTCAACGACACAACGTTCAATTTCCTTTAAAGCGTCTTCTAAATGCCTCGGCTGAACGACAAATCCACTTGTAAATTTATCTGGCCGTCTTTGTTGAACACTGGCATTGAAATCATTTTGCCAGCGTATCGCATCATTCGCATCTTGTCTTTCCCAACCGTTGCAATAAACTTGTGAAAGATTGAGCATAACGCCGTGGTCAATTTTATATTTGTCCATCCACTCTAGCTTCTCATTGAAGAAAAAACTCGGATCGGTTATAGGTCTTGACCAATCATCTTGACGCATGAACTTTTTATCCTCATCAATCCAAAATAATTTTTTCTCCTTCATGAACTTAGGAATCTCATTTGGCTCTGGAAGCAAATGGCCATGCCCATTAATTTTGAATTTTTTCATTTGGTTGTGAGTTGATCTAAATAAAGTTTCTCAAAAATAAAGAAAACATATCATTGGACTACTGAAAATAAATGCAAAAAAAACGGCGCTATCTCTAGCACCGTTTTAAGTATAATTCTATCCTTTATTTTGTCAAAATGATGCGCTCATTAAGAACGGTATTTCCTATTTCAATCTCAATTGAATAAACACCTTCACCAAAATTGGACAAATCAATGTTGACCTCCTCCTCTAATTTATGTGAATTATCAATCGATTGAACAATTCTACCTGCTGCATCAATCACTCGGATTTTTTCAATCGACTCACCGGTTGTTTTTACAACAAATAAACCATTTGTTGGATTCGGGAATACAGAAAGATTAAAGTCTTCTGCATCTTCAATGTCAGCGCAACCCACTGTAATTGGCTGTTGATTTGAACCTGAACAACCATTTGCATCGATAAAGTTATAAACGATTGTAAAGACACCATATCCTGAAACGCTTGGGTCAAATTGTCCGCCAGCCACACCTGTTCCACTGTAAACACCACCAGCTGGAGAGCCTTCTACAAGCGTATATGCTGGAGCATTAATACAAATATCAGCTAATGGAGCAAAAATAACGGTCGGAACTGTATACGGATTTGCTACAGCACTTCCAACAGCACTTGTACAACCGTTAACTGTTTGTGATACAAAATATGTACCCGGCATTGTCACAGTTATTAAAGAAGTTGTTTCGCTTGTAGACCACATCAATGATCCCGTTGCAGATGTCGTTAAATCAGTCGTACCACATTTATCTAGCACCGTAATAATTGGAGTTTCAGGAATTGCATTGGGCGCAGCGATTCCCGTTCCAGCTGCACTTGTACAAGCACCGATTGTTTCTGTAACAGTGTATGTTCCAGCTGTAGAAACAACGATTGTTCCTGTTGTTTCACCAGTTGACCATAAATAAGGACCCGTTCCTGAAGCCGTTAAAATTGAATTGCCACAATTGTTTACAACAGCGACAATCGGAGCTGTAGGTCCCGGAGCAGGATTCGCAATTCCAAATCCACTAGCACTTGTGCAACCTCCAACAGTTTGTGTTACTGTATAAGTTCCAGCTGTTGGAACAGTTATCGATGCCGTTGTTGCTCCGTTTGACCATATAAACGAGCCACTGCCACTTGCTGTTAGGACAGAGTTTCCACAATTATCTGTGACCGTAACAATTGGGGCTGATGGTGTTGCAATCGGGGACGCAACTCCGGAACCAGTAGCACTTGTACATCCTCCAACTGTTTGTGTTACTGTGTATGTTCCAGCAGTTGAAACAGTGATTGATGCTGTTGTCGCACCTGTTGACCATAATAATCCTGATCCCGTTGCACTCAAAACAGAGTTGCCACAGTTATTCGCTACAGATACAACTGGTGCTGATGGCACTACTAATGGTGCTGCAACTCCAGAACCAGAAGCGCTTGTGCATCCTCCAACTGTTTGTGTAACTGTGTATGTTCCTGCAGATGAAACAGTTATTGATGCTGTTGTCGCACCCGTTGACCATAATAATCCTGTTCCAGTTGCACTCAAAACAGAGTTACCGCAGTTATTCGTTACAGTTACTACTGGCGCTGATGGAACAGCTAATGGTGCCGCAACGCCAGATCCAGCTGCACTTGTACATCCTCCTACTGTTTGTGTAACTGTGTATGTTCCAGCAGTTGAAACGGTAATTGATGCTGTTGTTGCACCAGTTGACCATAATAAACCTGATCCCGTTGCACTCAAAACAGAGTTTCCACAGTTATTCGTTACGGTTACTACTGGCGCTGATGGAATTGCTAATGGCGCTGCAACTCCTGATCCAGCTGCACTAGTGCATCCTCCAACTGTTCGTGTTACAGTATATGTTCCGGCAGTAGTAACTGTAATAGATGCTGTTGTTGCTCCAGTTGACCATAACAATCCTGTTCCAGTTGCACTCATAACAGAGTTGCCACAGTTATTCGTTACGGTTACTACTGGCGCTGATGGAACAGCTAATGGCGCCGCAACTCCTGAACCAGAAGCACTTGTACATCCTCCTACTGTTTGTGTAACTGTATATGTTCCAGCAGTTGAAACGGTAATTGATGCTGTTGTCGCACCCGTTGACCATAACAATCCTGTTCCAGTTGCACTTAATACTGAGTTTCCACAGTTATTAGTTACCGTTACAACAGGCGCTGATGGAACAGCTAATGGCGCCGCAACTCCTGAACCAGAAGCACTTGTACATCCTCCAACTGTTCGTGTTACAGTATATGTTCCGGCAGTAGTAACTGTAATAGATGCTGTTGTTGCTCCTGTTGACCATAACAATCCTGCTCCTGTTACTGTCAATACTGAGTTTCCACAATTGTTAGTTACTGTTACAACTGGTGCTGATGGAATAGCAATTGGTGCTGCAACTCCGGAACCAGGAGCACTTGTACATCCTCCGACTGTTCGTGTTACAGTATATGTTCCGGCAGTAGTAACTGTAATAGATGCTGTTGTCGCACCCGTTGACCATAACAATCCTGTTCCAGTTGCACTTAATACTGAGTTTCCACAGTTATTCGTTACCGTTACAACAGGCGCTGATGGAACAGCTAATGGCGCCGCAACTCCTGAACCAGAAGCACTTGTACATCCTCCAACTGTTCGTGTTACAGTATATGTTCCGGCAGTAGGAACTGTAATAGATGCTGTTGTTGCTCCAGTTGACCATAACAATCCTGTTCCGGAAGCACTTAATACTGAGTTTCCACAGTTATTCGTTACGGTTACTACTGGCGCTGATGGAATTGCTAATGGTGCTGCAACGCCAGATCCAGCTGTACTTGTGCATCCCCCAACTGTTTGTGTAACTGTAAATGTTCCAGCAGTTGGAACGGTGATAGAAGCTGTAGTTGCTCCTGTTGACCATAACAATCCTGATCCTGTTGCACTCAAAACTGAGTTGCCACAGTTATTCGTAACAGTTACTACTGGCGCTGATGGAACAACTAATGGCGCTGCAACTCCTGAACCAGCTGCACTTGTGCATCCTCCTACTGTTTGTGTAACTGTATATGTTCCAGCAGTTGAAACAGTAATTGATGCTGTTGTTGCACCAGTTGACCATAACAAACCTGTTCCTGTTGCACTTAAAACAGAGTTACCACAGTTATTCGTTACCGTTACTACTGGCGCTGATGGAATTGCATTGACAGTAATGTAGTTTGTTTGTGTAGATGTATTCGATCCCGATGCATTTGTTGCAGTTAAAGCAACCGTGTAAGTTCCTGCTGTTGCATAAGTAACAGTTGGATTAGTTGCTGTAGATGTTGATGGCGTTCCACCCGCGAATGTCCACAAATATGAAGTTGGCGAACCCGTTGACGTATTTGTAAAAGCAACACTTTGTCCTGCACAAACACTCGTGGGTGTTCCTGTAAAACTTGCTGTTGGAGAAGCAGTTGAAACTACACCTGTTAAGTTAATATTATCTACAAAAAGTCTATTTCCGTAACCTGATAAGTTTCTGAAAGCCACAATGACTTTAGCATTTCCTATGTAAGGTGTTAAATTAACCGTTTCTGTTCTCCATTGAGCCGCTGTAGGAGTGAAAATAGTCGTGATTGCTGGTGCTGTCGCTAAAACAGTGTAAGATTTAGAATAAACACTTGTAAATGTTACACCACAATCAGATGAAACTAACACTTCCAGTCCGTCAAAATTAGCAGCATTGTAGGGAGCGTATGCCACGTCAAATTGCAATTGTGCTGACGATAATCCTGTAAAGCTTGCACCTGGCAAACGCACCTCATCATCATCCGAATCATTGAAGGTGAAATTATCGAACATCATTGAGTTTCCTGCTGTTGGAGCAAAACCGATTGTTGCATTTCTAACCCAAGAAGTTGTAGAAGCATTGTTATTTTGAATGGACCATCCTGCAGGTGGGAACGTTGCAAGCGTGAAGCCCTGCGAAATAGGCAATGCAACACCGTTGGCATCCACTACAAGAATGTAGTTAGTTTTCGTTTCGATGTCAGAACCGAACGAATTTGTAGCAGTTAATGTTATTGTATTTGAACCGACAGTATTAAAAGTAACCGTTGGGTTGGTTAATGTTGAAGTTGCAGGAGTAGCTCCAGCTCCAAAATTCCATATATAGGAGGCGGCGCCTGTAGATAAGTTATTGAACGTTACCGTTGAACCTGCACAAATAGTTGTTGGTGTCCCCGTGAAATCAGCAATAGGTGGTGTAGTTGTTGCGTCGCAATACATGACAAAATTATATGTTCCTTCATCGCAATCGTTTGTCGCAAAAGAAACATTTCCTGTAAAAGATCCTCCAGCTGCTGAGTTAAAGTTCACCGTAAAAGTTGTCGAAGCACCAGCTGCTATTGTCGTTGATCCAAATTCCGTTCCTAAGGTATATCCAGTTCCAGTAACTGTAATAGGATTTGTCAAGGTTAAATTGGTCGTTCCTGAGTTGGTAACTGTAAATGTTGCAACCAAAGGTGTTCCAGCCGGTGTCGAACCTAAATCAGCATATCCACCATCCAATATATTCACTGAACTTAAAGTAACATCTATTTCACCTGGAGTTGTAGCATTGAAACGAAAATTATCAAGGTAGATATTATTCCCATTTGCGGCAACAGCTCTAATTCTGAATTTCACATTTTTAGATGTCCCCGTAACGAAAGGTAAAAGGCTTACCGTTTCAGTCCTCCAATCAGTAATTCCAACAGGTGTGTAGTAAGATGCCAACGTTGCAGTAAGCACTTGTAAAGTAGTACCTGTTTTATCGTAAATTGGTGTTGTATTCCAAGTTGCACCGCAATTTTCAGAAATTTCAATGTATAATCTCTCGTAGTTAGCGGTCGTCGTATTTCTTCTGCGATATGCAACATCGAATTGGATGTTAGCTGCAGTTGCATTACATGGAAGTACGAAAATTGGAGTAATTAGATTTTCAGTACCTGCAGTTGTATTACCATAAGCAGGCATTTGTGCAGCAACATTGTCAAAAACTCCGGTAATAGAAGTTGCTCCGCCACCAAGCCATTCATAACAATCATTATTTGCATTGTTAACAACCCATCTAATATCTGGAGGAAAAACGCCACCATCAAAATTCTCACTATATGGTGCCTCTATTCCATTCGAAACCATAAATTGAATACTACTTGTATCCAAAGAAGGTGATGGATCCACTATTCCATTTGGCAAGGTCGACCATGTTTTAAATGTATGTGTACCAAGTACGGTTGTAAATGCTGGTAACGCAACCGTTGCCGAGTTTCCTGGTGTAATTGATCCAGTCCATGCAAAAGTCGTTGTCGCTCCATTATCTATTGAATAATTAACTGTAGCCGACGTTAAATTGTTTGAACCTCTATTTCTTAGGACCACAGATGGTGTGATACTTCCTACGCAATTATCACCAACAGGATTTAATACATTAACAACAGCAGCATCACTTGGATTTGGCGGTACACAAGCATCAGAAGTTATTAAAAGAGCCCTTCTAGGACTGGCTTCTAATACAATTCGCATACGCATTTTCTGATCGTTCGTGAAAATATTCATACACAAATCGTCCGTGTAATCCATGTAGTTTTCAATCATATCAACGCCAGCGTCAGGAGCGGCTGTGCATGAATTCGTGCCGGCAGGACAACCAAAATTAGCGGCAGCAGCTTCAGGTGTATCGTTACAAAAATCATCTATTGTACAGCCACCATCTCCCCAGATGTGACGTAATCCTAACCAATGCCCAATTTCATGCGTTGCGGTTCTTCCTTCATTATACGGACCGGGGAATCCCGTAACTGAACTCTTTCCGATTGAACTATACAAAAACACTACCCCATCCGTTGCAGCAGCTTGAGTTCCACAAGCCATACCACCCAATGGTGATTGAGGAAATTGAGCATAACCCAACGTTCCATTACTTATGTTACAAATCCAAATGTTTAAGTATCTATCGGGACTCCAGCCTAATGTAGCTGTTGCTACTCCACCGTTGTAGGTATATGTTTTAATTGTCGCATCGATATAACCAGTATTAAATGGAGGCGCAGTAAAACCTGCTGTATTTCGATTTATTCTATTAACCCCATTTTCACCAACTGGGAAAGCGGAACCATTCGGTCTTCGCTGAGCCATGCAAAATTCAATTTCTGTATCAGCACCAGATGGGTGTGTGTTATAACCGTTTGATCCTAATATTTTCCGAAAATCTTCATTGAGCACATCAATTTGAGACTGCAATGCTGCATAAGAAATATTTGTACCAGCACCCACAGCTTCGCCGTTGTGAATAACATGGAAAACTACTGGAATTTGATATACTCCACCAACTATTAAAGCACTTTGATTAAACAAGGTACTTTCATCAATCCAGTTTTCAAAGGACTCTTTAGATTCGAGGGATGGGTTATTTTGACGACGGATTTCGTCCATTTCGTCCGTATAACAGCGTACTGTTCCTTGCGCTAAAAGATGATTTATTGGGAAAAAGTATAATAATAGACTTAGCAGCAAAATACGCCACGTGGAGTAATTCAATTTCATATATTCATAGTTTAGCTCAACGAACTTATGAAATTTTGATCGTTTTTTCAAAAAAACAAACAAGTTTTATTCAACAATATTCACTAAAACATGCCGAATTTTCGTTGAAAATAGATGTTTAATCAATAATTAAGAGAAAAGTGAATCTACAAATTCATGTTTTTCAAATAGTTGCAAATCTTCGATTCCTTCACCAACGCCAATATATTTTACTGGAATTTTCATTTGGTCAGAAATACCAATAACAACTCCTCCCTTCGCTGTTCCATCCAACTTAGTTATCGCTAAAGCGTTAATATCTGTTGCTAATGAAAATTGTTTTGCTTGTTCGAATGCGTTTTGTCCAGTTGAACCATCAAGCACCAACAAAATCTCATGAGGTGCCCCTGGAATAACCTTATCCATTACACGTTTGATTTTACTCAATTCGTTCATTAAATTCACTTTATTATGCAAACGCCCCGCAGTATCTATAATGACCACATCTGCATTTTGTGATTTGGCTGATTGTAAGGTATCAAATGCAACCGATGCTGGATCAGCTCCCATTCCTTGTTGAACAATGGGAACATCAACACGTTGCGACCAAATGATCAATTGATCTACGGCAGCAGCTCTAAATGTATCTGCAGCACCAAGTACTACTTTTTTACCCGCTTTTTTAAATTGATAAGCGAGTTTTCCTATGGTAGTTGTCTTTCCAACACCATTAACACCAACGACCATTATGACATATGGTTCACCAGTATTAGGTGGAACTTCAAAATTAGCTGTATTACCAACATTGTTTTCTTCTAACAAGCCAGCAATTTCCTCTTTCAGAATAGAATTTAGTTCACCCGCATTAAGCACTTTATCACGCGAGACTCTCGCTTCAATGCGTTCGATTATCTTTAAGGTTGTTTCCACTCCAACATCAGAGGAAATCAAAACTTCCTCCAAATTATCCAATACTTCATCGTCAACCTTCGATTTCCCGACAATTGTACGCGCGATTTTGGAGATGAAACTTTGTTTAGTTTTCTCAAGTCCTTTATCTAGACTTTCTTTCTTCTCCTTCGAAAATAATCCAAAAAATGCCATATTCTATTTGAAATAAGAAAAGCTTCCCCGTTAAAAGGAAGCTTTAAGTTATATTCTATGATGGTAAAAAATTAGTTCTTAGCGAACCACTCTTTCACTTTATCATTATGAACGATCTCTTCTTTGAAAGTAAATGAACCTGATTTCTCAGACTTCACCATCTTAATAACTTTCGTATGCTCTTTTCCGCCACCTTTCTGTAGTGACGCTACTACCTTCTTTGCCATGACTCAATAATTATTTGATCTCTTTGTGAACTGTATATCTCTTCAAGATCGGATTAAACTTCTTAATCTCTAAACGATCAGGAGTATTCTTTCTGTTCTTCTTAGTAATGTAACGAGAGGTACCTGGCATACCTGACTCCTTGTGCTCTGTGCACTCAAGAATTACCTGAATTCTGTTACCTTTTGCCTTCTTAGCCATTGCTGTGTCTTTTATAGTCTATCCGAAAATAGAACACGATTATTTTAAATAACCCTTCTCACGTGCTTCTTTCACACATGCAGAGATACCTTTCTTATTAATAGTTCTCAATGCTGAAGTTGAAATCTTCAACGTAATGATACAATCTTCCTCTGGTAGAAAGAATTTCTTCGTAAATAAATTCGGGTAGAATTTACGCTTTGTTTTGCGGTTTGAGTGCGAAACATTGTTTCCTACCATTACCGATTTACCCGTAAGTTGACAAACTCGTGACATCGTATATTGTATTTTATCCTAATTCTAAATGGGGTGCAAAGGAAACAATTTTTTCCTAATCCAACAAGAAAAATTTACTTTTTTTCAATATTAATTTTTAAAATCATACAGCGAAGCAAATTTAAGGCAGTTAAAACTGTCATTTGAATATTGCGTTCACGGTTATCACCAAAATTATAAAACTTTGATATTGTTTGTGTTCGAGATGAAATACTAATCCAAACAGATCCAACTGGCTTTAAATCTGTCCCACCATTCGGTCCAGCGACGCCAGTTGTAGAAATACAATAATCTACCCCTAATTTATTCAGTCCACCTTTCGACATTTCCGACGCTACTTCTTCGCTCACAGCTCCAACTGATTCAATAGAATTAGTGCTAACATCCGCTAATTTCACTTTCAAATCGTTACTGTAAGTCAATAAACTTCCTAAAAAGTAATCTGATGAACCTGGAACCGAAACTAAACTAGCTGCTAATGCTCCACCTGTGCAACTTTCGACTGTACCAATGTGTAATCCATTTGCGCGACAAAGTTCTCCGATTTTCTCTGCTAACGTAATTTCGCCATGTGCAAACACATATTCAGGCATTCTGTCTTCTAGCTCTTTGAAAAGCGAAAATATTTCTGCTTCGCGTTGAACTCCTTCATAAGAAGTCAATCGCAATTTCACCATTCCAGGTGAAGGTAAATAAGCCAATCCTAAACCCAAATCTCTCACCTTATTCTCCCAATCACTAATTCTTTCCGCGAGAAACGACTCGCCAATACCTTGCAATAAAATTGTGTGATGATAGAGTGACTTTAGGTCAAAACGTTCTCTAAGACGCGGAAAAACCTGCTCACTCATGATTCCTTTCATTTCATAAGGAACTCCTGGCATACTGATGAGTATTTTTCCATTTCTTTCAAACCACATTCCCGCAGCAGTTCCATTTACATTTTCAAGAATTTCGCACGATTTAGGTAATTCAGCCTGACGAATATTCACATCCAACATTGGGCGATTTCTTTTCGAGAAAAAGACCTCAATACGCTGTAATGTAGGAAGATGTATTTCTAATGTTGTATTGAAATAATCACACAGGGTATGTTTGGTAATGTCATCTTTAGTTGGACCTAAACCACCTGTTACAAATAATATGTCACACCGTTCGAACGCTTGATCAATACTCGTTTTAATGATATCTGAATCATCTGAAATCGTTGTAACTTGGACAATTCGCATGCCTCTTGACGATAATTCCTTTCCCAACCAAGAAGCATTTGTATTAATTGTTTGTCCAATTAACAATTCATCACCAATTGATAGCAATTCTGCTCTCATATCGCTTTGCGTTTAAATTTGGCAATAGATTCTATATGACCCGTATGTGGAAACTGATCCACAAATGATAATTTTTCTAATTCATAACCTGCTTGACGTAATGCATCAGTATCTCTAGCTTGTGTGGATGGATTGCACGAAATATACACGATATTTTCCGCCCCCAAATCAATGGTTTTTTGCAATGTTTTAGGCGCAATTCCAGCTCTTGGAGGATCTAAAATAACGGTAGAAATTGTATTAATATATTCAGGATGTTCTTTCAAAAATTTACCAACATCAGCTGCGTAAAATTTAATTCCCTCAATACCATTTCGTTTTGCATTTCGTTTTGCATCTTCAATGGCCTCTTCCACAATATCAACCCCAACAATTTCTACATTTGCTTGACGTGTTGAAACGATTTGACCGATTGTACCTGTACCACAAAACAAGTCCATTACTACTTTGCCCTCCGGAACATTTTCCTCGAATACATAATCCAACGCTTTATTGTACAATTGCTCTGCTGACTTTGGATTGGTTTGAAAGAAACTTTCCATGGAAATTTCAAAATTCAGTCCCAAAAGTTTTTCTATTACCTTCGGTTCTCCATATACCAAACGCCATCTGCCATTTTCAATCTTAGCCCTATCAGCCACATTATCATTGATCGTATGCTGAAAACCGGCCAAGCGATTTCCTAACTTTGAAACTAAAAATTCGGCAAATTTTTCTTCGTCAAACTTTTCAAGTCCTTCGGAAGAAGTAACCATGTTAATCAATAGTTGATCTTGCTCGAAAGATTTCCGTACAACAATATGTCTAAAAAAACCTTTTTTCTTAGGTGGATGCCAAGCTGGTAATCCCGTTGCAAATAAATATTCTCTTACTTCTTTCAAAACAGTTTCCCACTGCTCATCGAACATTCCACTTGGTTTGTTTAAACTTTCAACTTTCCACCATGTTCCTCTGCGCTTAAAACCTAAGGCAAAAGCTTCATCTTTTTCTTCATTGGTTTCTAAATCATGTTCAATACAAGAAAAACTGTATTCCATTTTATTTCGATAGAAATAATGATCTGGAGAAGAAATAAATTCATCAAACTTAGCATCTAAATCTCGTATGCCCGAGATTCGACTAAAAACCTCTAAAGTCGATTTCTTTTTATATTCTTCTTGAATTTCAACGGGAACAAAAATATAAGGTCCACCAGAAATTTCTTGGTACTCCCCTACTTTCTCAACATCTGAACGGCGAAGTATTTCCAGTAATTTTGCTTCTGCATGACGCTTTCGCTTCGTGTCGATTTTTGCTTTTACGAGTTGACCTGGAAATGCATTGTCAACAAATACGATGTAGTGACCATCTTCTGTTGGAATTTTAGCAATACCTCTACCACCAAAAGCAAAATCAGTGATTTCTAACTCTACAACTTCTCCTCTATGGAACACTTTTTATAATTTTAATAGATACAAAAATGACATTCAAAACACACTGTGTTTATATCATTCCACGGATGATTCCTTTATCTGAACCTTCAATAAAACCCAGGATTAATTTTCGAATTGGCGTATCTGCCATCGTTTCTTTTATCACCTCGATTCCTTTTGAAATATTGTTATTTTGAACGTAAAGAATACGGTACAAGTCTTCAATTTCACGCACATTTTCGTCTGAAAACCCTCTTCTTCTTAATCCAACTGAATTAACTCCAGCATAGGTTAAAGGTTCTCGAGCAGCTTTAATGAATGGAGGAATGTCTTTACGCACAAGAGAAGCACCACCGATAAACGTATGCGCACCAATATGTGCGAACTGTTGAGCAGCAACTTTTCCTTCTAAAATGGCATAATCATCGATTATAACATGACCTGAAAGTCCAACATAACTAGCTAAAATGACATTATTACCAATTTGACAATCATGGGCAACATGCACATAAGTCATCAACAAGCAATTATCGCCAATGGAAGTTTTTAATTTATCCTTAGTTCCTCTATGAATTGTTACACATTCTCTGATTTTGGTATTATTTCCAATCTCAACAGTTGTGTACTCACCATCAAATTTTAAATCTTGTGGGATAACACCAATAACAGCTCCTGGAAAAATCTCACAATCTTCCCCAATTCTAGTACCTGGATAAATGGTTACATTCGGGTGAATTCGTGTTCTGGCACCAATGATAACATCTTCAAAAATCGTTGAAAACGAATTGATTATTACACCTTCTCCTAAAATTGCTTTTGAAGAAACATCTGCCAGATTACTGATCATATTATTCTTTATCCTTAATAACTTGAGCTAACATTTCGGCTTCCATGACTACTTTGCCATTCACATAAGCCTTTCCACCCATCTCTACTAATCCTCTTCTAATTGGTGAAAGTAAGAATAATTCAAACACAATTGTATCACCTGGGATTACTTTTTGTTTGAATTTCACATTATCAATCTTCATGAAATAAGTTGAATATAAATGTGGATCTTCGACTTTGCTTAAAGCAAAAATACCTCCGACTTGTGCCATCGCCTCAATTTGCAAGACTCCTGGGAAAATTGGGTTCCCTGGAAAATGCCCCGTAAATATCGGTTCGTTCATCGTAATATTCTTCACCCCTACAATCGATTCATCATGTATTTCCATGATTTTATCAATCATTAAAAATGGAAAACGATGTGGCAACATTTTCTCAATATCGTTGATATTGTAAAGAGGCTCCTTTGTTAAATCAAATCTTTTTCCTTCTTTCTCTTGCTTTTTGATTTGCTCTTTTAACACTTTCGCAAAGCGAACATTTCCTGAATGACCAGGTCGAGCGCCTAAAATATGTGCCTTTATTGGTCGACCTACCAGCGCTAAATCACCAACAATATCTAATAATTTATGACGAGCGGGTTCATTCTCAAACTTCAATTTTGTGCTGTTCAAGACACCAATTCCGTCAATGGTAATTTTCAAATCTTCTTTACCAAGTAATTTAGCCAAACGATCTAATTCTTCTTGACTAACATCCAAGCGTTCAACTAATACAATCGCATTATCCAAATCCCCGCCTTTAATTAGGTTGTTCTTTGCTAAGAACTCCAATTCTCTCAAGAATACGAATGTTCTACATGCTGCTATTTCTGTATTAAATTGTTCAATATTGTACATGCTCGCATGCTGTGTTCCAAGCACTGGAGATTTGTAATCAACCATTACGGTGATTCTATAATTTGAATCGGGAACAGCCAAGAATTCAATTCCTTTTTCCGTGTCTTCCCAAGGAATATTCTCAGTTAAAACGAAATAATCACGCTCCGCATTTTGATCAACATAACCTACTTTTTCAAATGCTTCAACAAAAACCATAGAACTTCCATCCATAATTGGCACTTCTGGTCCATCTAATTTGATTAGAGCATTATCAACTTGACAACCATACAGCGCTGCAAGAATGTGTTCCGTTGTATAAACGCGCGCACCTTTGTATTCTAAAGTAGTTCCTCTGTCGGTTGCAACTACCAAATCACAATCTGCTTTGATAGTAGGCTCTCCTTCCAAATCAACACGTTGAAATTTGTATCCATGGTTATCAGGAGCTGGACAAATTTCCAAATTCACTTTTTCTCCCGTGTGTAATCCAATACCCACTAATTTTACTGATTCTTTCAGCGTGCGTTGCTTTTCAGCCATTTATTTACTCTTTGGTTAGTTCTTTAATTTTCTTATCCAATTCTTGAATTTTGTTCAAGATAAATGGTAGTCTTCTAAATCCAAAATAGGATTTTTTGAAATCATCTATTGGAATACCTGGTGAACCCATCAAGGTGTCTGCTTTTTTGACAGACGAAGGAATTCCAGATTGCGCTACAATTTTGGTCCCATCAGCAATATGCAAATGTCCGCTAATTCCTGCTTGTCCACCAATCATTACATTTTCACCAATTTTAGCTGATCCTGCGATTCCAACTTGGGCAGCCATAGCCGTATTTCTGCCTATTTCAACATTGTGTGCGATTTGACACAAATTATCAATTTTAACTCCCTTTCGAATAAAAGTAGAACCCATTGTGGCTCTATCGATAGTCGTATTTGATCCAACTTCAACGTTGTCTTCTAATATTACATTACCAATTTGGGGTACTTTCTGATATTCTCCATTTTCATCGGGTGCAAAGCCAAAACCATCTGCACCGATAATCACTCCTGCATGGATAATACAATTTTTACCTACTTTACAATCATTGTAAATTGCCGCACCTGGATGAATGATTGAGTTATCTCCAATCACCACATTTTCACCGATATAGGCATTTGGATAAATTACCACATTATTGCCGATTTTAGCTTTTTCACCGATGTACGCGAAAGCACCAAGGTAAATATCTGAACCTATCTGCGCTGATTCAGCAATATACGAAGGCTGTTCGATTTTCGGCTGCTTTTTGCTCATTTGACCATACATGTCCAACAACTTAGCAAAACATGCGTAGGCATCATCAACTTTCACAAGAGTCAATGTCACTGGAAGTGGTCGAGAAGGTTCAAATGATTTATTAACTATACAAATACTTGAGCCCGTAGAATAAATGTACTCCTCGTATTTCGGATTGGAAAGAAAAGACAATGCCCCTTCTCTTCCTTCTTCTATTTTCGCAAGATCTGCAACAGTAACGTTAGGATTACCTACTATTTCACCATTTAATAAACCTGCAATTTGTTCAGCTGAAAATTCCATCGTTCAAATTTAAGAAAAGTACAAATTGAAATAAAAGTGTAAAATAGCTTTTATTAACATTGTATTCTCAATTACTCATTACATCCTGTTTCAAAAGGTACATCAAACGAAGAAATATTAATTTTAGTCTTGTACCAAATAGATTTAGATCCGATTTCTCTTCCTTTCTTATCCTTAAAAATAATATAATGTTCAGGTTTCGGAGAACGAGAGAGAGCGGATTTAGAAAAATCAACTTTCGCATCTTTCTTCCATAACTGATAAATATCGACCGTATTGAGCAATCCTAATTTTTCTTGTTGGCATGTAACGAGGTTGGATGAATCTACATACACCATGTGTTTATCAATTGGTAAACGCATGATTTTACCAAATCCAAGCTTGCTATTTTCAACTTTCGACGATCGGCTTTCAGATAAATGCACTTCTGAAATGAAGCTTTCTTTGGGAAGCGTGAAATACACTTTCAAATTCTTGCCATTATCCATTTCTTTTTCAATCAAATAAACTTGCGGATTGGCTTTTTTTAAACTCGCATCGAAATTAACGTCTCCATCGTTTAAAACAGAAATAATATCTTCTTTTTTAATTCCTTGTGACAACATGTAATCTTTCTGATTGTCTGGCATGACTAGCACTCTTTCAAGGATACTGTTCTTAACTCGATTTGCAGGCAACCATGAGCAGCCTCTATTTTGAAAAAAGAATAGGACAAATATTAGTCCGATTCCAAAACCGATACCGTAGTATTTTAATCGGCGAACGAATGATTCCATTGATATTTTTTTACAAAGATAAGATAAGCAGGTAGAAAAAAAGAAACCGTTCCAAATAAATGAAACGGTTTCAAAATAACTATAAAAAATAGACGATTAAATTATCGCATCTAATTTAGCTGCAAACTGTGCTTTCGCTGCTGCACCAACCAATTTATCTACAATCTCTCCGT
>JAIOZF010000131.1 GCA_021740745.1 Crocinitomicaceae bacterium
CGCCGCGGCGGACGGTCTACATTCTCTTTAAATCATATCAAATGCCGTAACAAAAATAGGAGACTTCGTTTCAATTTTTGAATTAGGATTGCGTCGTTCAACGACATCAACTGGGTGTGCTCCAACTAATTTATGAAAAAGTCCCCAGTTAAGTTGGTTGTCAATGGATGTGAATAATTCATCTTTTTCGTCAATCCACCAAAGCAAGAGGTTTAACTTTTCTTCAGCTAGAACAGCAGAAAACAATTCATTGATCAATTTTGGATCATTCGATTTTGCTGTCACTATTTCAGGAACTAGAAAAGTATGTTGTTTAGGTTGAATCAATTTGTTTAGAAATGGGATAAAAGGAATTAACTTGGTTAGAATTGCCCCGTATTTTCCGGGCAGACGAATTATTTCCCAATTCACTCTAGTTACACGACAAGTGGCAATTATTTCACCCGAATCACTTTGCAAACAATAAAACGGTGCTTTCTTTGCATGCGTTGTGGAATAAAAAGCGTTATTTCCGTAATTCTCTAGCACTATTGGTTCCAATTGTTTCCAGTCATCTATTATTACCAAACGGTTTGATTTTCGAGGATACAATCTGCTATATGATTGCGTTGTAAGTTGACTGACAACCCTAAAACCAAAGTTTTCGCTCATCCATTTGCTTCTATCATTTCGCGGATCAATGTAGGCATACATTGAGTCAATCGCTTGTTCACTGTGTTTTCCTTCAAAAACCTCAGTAAAAAATTGATTCAATTCCCGTTTTAAAAATGAATTACTGTTGCCTTCCTTCTTTTTTGTTGTTCCTGCTTGAACCAATGAATGGAATGCAAAATAACGAATGTACCAGGCATTTCCTCGCTGACAAAAAGTGACGTTACCAATCACTTTCTTATTTCGTTCCATGGATAGAAATAGGGGATTATCAGCCTCTAAGATTCGTGTTGGTGTATCCAAATGGCGATACATGGCACCGTTTGTTCCTAAAGTTGTTTGAGTCAACAAGTCCAGAATTTCAGGTGTTACTTCCTTCCTAATTTTAAATATGGAGCTTAAACCCATTAAATTGCATGAAGTACAATTGATTCAACATCAGATGGAGTGATAGCTTGACGCTCTCCCATTGCATTCCAACCTCGATCAATAAACCGCGTTTTTATTACTTCAGCAATGTGATCGGTATCGGCAGAATAGTCAGAAATTTTAGTGTGAATTCCTAAACGTTGAAAGAACATCTCCGTTTTTACAATTGCTTCTTTCGCAATTTCTTCGCTAGTTCCTTGAAGATTCCAAACGCGTTTTCCGTACTGGGTTAATTTTTCTTTTTTATTTTCGAATTGATTTTCATACAATCGGGGTGCAATAATTGCCAACGTTCGAGCATGGTCAATTCCATACATTGCTGTTAATTCATGACCAATCATGTGCGTTGTCCAATCAGTTGGGACACCGCATCTCAAATTGCCATTTAAAGCATGTGTTGCACAAGCCATCAAGTTGGAAGCGAGTTTATAATTGTTTGGATGTTCAATTACTTCTGAAGCAATTTCTATCAATGTTTGCAAGATTCCTTCTGCTTGTCTTTCTTGTAATAAATTATCTGTTGGGTAAGTTAAGTATTGTTCCAGTGTGTGCATGAATGCGTCCACGATACCATTCGCTAATTGACGCTTTGGCAAAGTTGCAACAACTGTTGGGTCACAAAAAGAGAATTTAGGAAAGAATAGGGGACCACCCATCGTCAATTTTTCCTTCAATTCATCTCTACTGATGACTGCACCTGAATTTGCTTCAGAACCTGTTGCTGGCAAGGTTAAAAAAGTTCCAAAAGAGATTGCCTGCGTAAATACGCATCCTTCGGTACGTTTTAACACTTCATAAGGATCTCCTTTATAATGGAACGCACCTGTCATGAATTTTACTCCATCAATTACGGATCCACCGCCAACTGCGAGAATAAAATCGATGTCCTTTTCACGCGCTAATTCAACACCTTTCATCAATGTCGTGAATTGAGGATTTGCTTCAATTCCTCCGAATTCCACCACTTCGAAATCTTTTAAATGGATCATCAGCTTGTTAAACAAACCAGTTGACTTAATACTTCCTCCACCGTATGCCAAAAGAATCCTCTTTTTCTTGGAAAAATCATTGATTAATTGAGGTAGGCGCTCCAATTGGTCTTTGCCAAAAATGATGCGAGTAGGATTAATAACTTCGAAGTTTAACATTGAATTATTTTTTAAATAAAAAACCCCGAAACGAAATCGAATCGGGGTTTCTTTATAAGAACATTTTTAAATATTTCCATTATCTCTTACAGCGTAAGCGATAGTCAAGGCATTAATTTCTTGTAATTCTTTACGAATATCAAAGATGAATCCTGATGGTGCAGTTTTATCTGCTTTTACACATGTAATAACTAATTCAATCGGTGATGTCATTCGAGCAGGTTTTTGCTCAAACTTATCCTTTTTCCATTGACCAATTGTATTTGTATTGTATAGTCCATCTGGAGTAGCTTGAACAACGTTATCCAATGATAAAGCGTATCCCATTTTGAATTGAGATGCTCTTGCTGGATTTCTAGGTTGACCCAAGTACATAAAATCAACTTCAGAACGTTGCTTGAAAGGTGTTAAATCCATTGTTCTTGAACCTTCGGGTGATTCAACTTTTACAGTTGGATCATTTTCCTTACTTGTTGTTGCTACCATGAAGAAGAACAAAAGCATGAATACGATATCAGGAAGTGATGAAGTATTTACTCCAGGCATAGATCTACCACCGTCTTTTTTGAATTTTGACATATCTAGCTCTTTTAAATTTTTGGTGTAACTTCAATGAGACGAGCAGGGTAAAGTATTTCTAACAAATCAAGTTTGTCTTTTTCTTCCTTCACTTTATTTTTGTCGTTCTCATTTGCCTCTTTACGTTTTAAAGTTCCATAAGAAACATTCCACAAACGCATTGATTCTTCGTCGCGCAATTGATAAATTGCTTCTTCAATTTCCGTTTGAATTTTCGCAAAAATACTGTAAGCCGTAGCTTGCATTACTTCGATACGAATGTTCGCTTGGAAGTGTATTTCAGGAAGTTGATTCTTACCGTAAATTTTTAAAGCACGTTGCTTTTTCTCCCATTCAGTCAATTGGTTGTATTTAAACGTAACCATGTCCGAAGGTGAACCTGCAGCTTCCATTGCTTCAATTTCAGATACAATAAAGTCGATATTCTGTTGTATTTGATCAACAGTGATAACAGAATAAAGCGGCATATCATTATCGACATACTGACCAGGAGATTTTTCATTGGTTCTGTAAAATTTCAAAATGAATTCTGAGATTTTATCAGGATCACTAAATATCTCACCTCTAACCATTAACTGGTTTTGAGTGTTGGCTTTAATTGCTAGAATGTTTCGTTTTTCAACCTCAACGGGTTTATTTACAACTTCTATCTTCTTAGGTATACTGCGAATATAAGCTTGATCCTTGTCCATTGTAGTGGTTACAAGGAAGAATATCAAAAGCAGGAAGGCAATATCTGCCATCGAACCTGCATTGATTTCTTGAACTTCTCTTTTAGACATAAGAATTATTTTCTATAACGACCCATTAGAGGACCTAGTACAATAACCAATACTCCAATAGCCATTCCAACCATGATAGTGTAAACACCTGCAGTTGTAGTATCCACAACTCCTTGAGAAACTGGATTTTTAAGCAACAAAGTTTCTGTTGTATCACTAGTTCCCAATGCATTAATAATCAGATAAATTACCAATGAAACTACAATACCTAATATTGCGACAATTGTTTTCTTCGGTCTTGAAATAAGTTCTAAAAAGAAGAACATTAAAACAATACCAAGTAATAACAACATCAGCACAATAGTGAACCAAATCGCATAGCTCATTTGAGAACCATCGCGATAAGCTTCTACCGCTTCAGTTCCAGCAGATACATTCGGTGCATAGAATAACATAATACTCAGTATTACACCCAATCCACCTAAGCCGAACTTAATGATATTCAATAACAAAGTGATGTTTTTAGCACTCATGTCTAAATAATTTAATAGTTGTTATTATTACTGCAAATTAAGCAGCCTTATTTTTCAACAACATGTCAATCAATGTGATTGATGTGTCTTCCATCTCGTTAACGAGACCGTCAATTTTAGCTAAAATGTAATTGTAGAATACTTGTAATACCATAGCAGCAATCAAACCAAAAACGGTAGTTAATAAGGCAACCTTAATACCATCGGCAACTGTTGTTGGAGATACCTGGCCATCCTTAACGATTTTATCGAAGGCTTGAATCATACCAATTACAGTTCCCAAGAAACCTAACATCGGTGCAAGAGCAATAAATAATGAAATCCATGACAATCCTTTCTCAAGCATACCCATTTGAACACCTCCGTAAGAAACAACTGACTTTTCAACCATATCAATACCTTCAGATGCACGGTCTAGACCTTGGTAGTAGATGGAAGCAATTGGTCCACGTGTATTACGACAAACTTCTTTAGCAGCTTCAGTACCACCGCTTTTCAACGCCGATTCAACTTCATCTAAAAATTTCTTTGTATTAATTGTCGCTAAGTTTAGATAAACAACACGCTCGATAGCCAATGCCATTCCGATGATCATACAAATCAATACAGGTGTCATCCACAATGGATCTCCCTCAATGTACTTTTGTTTCAACGTTTGAACGAAGTCTAACTGAACTTCTTCGTCAGCAGTTGCATCCGTTGTTGTTGAACCCGCTTTTGCAGCATCACTAACTTCTGCAGTAGTAGTTGCTGTTGTCGAATCTTCTTGTCCTATTGTGACATTAGAAAATCCAAATGTCATGATTGCTGCGATAGCTAAAGAACTAATTATTTTTTTCATGTTCTCAAAGATTAATTTAGTCGTATTCTATGTTTAAATTTAAGCCAAAAATAATAAAATACCTGAAAACAAAATCATACAAAAAAAAATGATTTGCAATTCAAGTCAATTTGGTAAAAGTCACGAAGGCTTAACCGCTGTTAAAACCTTGTATTCGTTAGCCTTGTACTACAAAAATAGTATGTACAATTATTTCAAAAAAGTCATCAACTCAACTTCCTTTCGTCAGTTTTCGATGAACTTCGTTTCGAACCCTGTGTTCTCATCCCTTTCTTCTCCTGCGTTTCACTGCGGAGAGGGCGGGATTATCTCAACTTCCTTTCGTCAGTTTTCGATGAACTTCGTTTCGAACCCTGAGTTCTCATCCCTTTTTCTCATGCGTTTCACTGCGGAGAGGGCGGGATTATCTCAACTTCCTTTCGTCAGTTTTCGATGAACTCCGTTTCGAACCCTGGGTCCTCATCTCTTTCTTCTTCTGCGTTTCACTGCGGAGAGGGCGGGATTATCTCAACTTCCTTTCGTCAGTTTTCGATGAACTTCGTTTCGAACCCTGGGTTCTCATCCCTTTCTTCTCCTGCGTTTCACTGCGGAGAGGGCGGGATTATCTCAACTTC
>JAIOZF010000132.1 GCA_021740745.1 Crocinitomicaceae bacterium
GAGCATTGTGTTACAACCATTTTTACCATCAACAGCTGAGAAATTATCGCACTTCTTGAATTTTAAAACAAGCGATTGGACAGATGCAGGTAATCCAGATTTATTAAAAGCTGGATCGATGACCAATGAACCAACGATTCTTTTTCAAAAAATTGAGGACAGTTTAGTTGAGGCAGAAGTTGCCAAATTACAAAGTGCAAATGCAGTAGAATCAGTTTTTGAACCTCAAAAGGAAGCCATAAGTTTTGATGATTTCACGAAATTAGATATTCGTTTAGGAACAATTTTAGAAGCTGAAAAAATCGAAAAAGCCGATAAATTGCTAAAACTCACAGTAGATACTGGTATCGATAAAAGAATCATTGTTTCAGGAATCGCAGAACATTATGCACCTGAAGATGTTATTGGGAAAACAGTTCAAGTATTGTTGAATTTAGCTCCTCGTAAAATCCGTGGCATTGAATCTCAAGGAATGATTTTAATGGCAGAAGATGCTGAAGGAAAATTGAGTTTCATGACACCAGAAAAAGGGTTTGAAGCAGGCGGAGGGGTTAAATAAATTACAAACTGATCTGCCAACCAACTTATACGATTATTTCAACCATCAACGACCGATAGATAGCACGAAATTGTAAAAAATTAAATACGTCTACAATGTCAACAAATGTTATTGAGTTAGAAATAAACCATTTAAGAAAAAGTCTGCAAAAGCATGCTTTGTATTCAAATCTTCATGACATAGCCGATATCCAGGTTTTCATGGAAAATCACGTATTTGCAGTTTGGGATTTTATGTCTTTACTAAAAGCATTACAAAAGGATTTAACCGGAGTTGAACTGCCTTGGATGCCAAAATCTAATCCAGTACTTACGAGATTTATCAATGAGATTGTGTTGGGCGAAGAAAGCGACGTTAATGAATGCGGGGAACCAAAAAGTCACTTCGAAATGTACATTGATGCGATGGATGAAGCAGGTGCCGATACAACAAAAATTAAGCGATTCCTTGAATTAATCAAAAATGGCATCACCATAAACAATGCACTTAACGAACTTGAAATTGACCCTCGTGTTGCTGATTTTGTCAATTTCACTTTTTCTGTAATTCAATCAAAAAAAGCGCATTTAATTGCTTCCGCATTTACGTTTGGCCGTGAAGATATTATTCCAGACATGTTCTTGGGTATTCTTAATGAAGCTGATGCAGAAAATAAACTTTATATTAAGCTTAAATATTATCTTGAAAGACACATAGAAGTGGATGGCGGAGAACATGGTCCAATAGCTATGAAAATGATGACAGAACTTTGCGGTGAAGATCCAGTGAAATGGGAAGAAGCAACTAAAATCGCAGTAGAATCATTGGAAAAGCGAATTTCACTATGGGAAGCTATTAATTTTCAAATCGTACAAAAAAGAGATGTAACTTATGCTGTTTAAACAAAATAGTAAATGCAAAATCTGATAGATAACAATCAACTTTCGACTTTTTTTGGGGACGAAGAATTTATTTTAAAAACCCAACAACAAATAGCTAAAGATTTCTCAACTTACAGTTTATTATTCCCGAAGGATTTTCAAAATTTAGTTTATTCAAAAGAAAGTATTGAGAGTTTAATTGGTGAGCAGTTAGCTGAAATCATGAAAGAAGGAGAAACACGCCTGCTTCAACTTTTATATACCATTGATATTTCCGAAAAGCAGTTTTTAGAAATTACTAGCGAAACTAATTTTATTCAACTCTTAGCAGAAAAGATTCTTTTCCGAGAAGCTTATAAGGTGTTTTTGAGAGCGAAGTATAGTTGAAAAGAAAAAACTTAGGACTAAAAAAATGATTTTTCAGTCCCAAGAATCACAAATTTATTAATCCTGAACAATTATTTCTTTACCATTTTCGAGAAGAATGATTTTCTGTTTTTCTGTTCTAAAATTCTCATATTTCGCTCCATATCCTTCAACTGATACAGTGTATTTTTTGAAAATAATATAGTTTTTGAGCGTCGTTGTATAATTAGGGTGAACTAAGACGTCAAAATCACCACTTTGTAATGCTTTATAGGCTGCTGCTCCGCGAACCTTGTTCAAACGACCTGCAGAGATCAGTCTCAAAGGGTTCAATTGCTGAGCAAAGCTTGCTGATGCGTCTGTGCTATAATTAACCCCGTCAGCAAATGATTTATCTCCACTCACTCTAAAGATTAGGAAATAAGATGAACTGCTTTCACCTTTAATCTTTTTTTCTTCATCTACTTTAATATCAGCTTTAATAGGATCTAGATTGACATTTCTAGAAACCACAGGACTCGACTGAAACCCTTTGTTGGTTGTAACACATGAAGTCATTGAAACTACAAGCATTGTAAACATTGAAAAATTTAAGATAAACTTTTTCATTCTTAAAATATATATAATTAAATCCCTACTTTATTTAACGGTTTTCGGGTACTCCGTTTGGTGTTCATAAACACGATCTTTAATCTGAATTAGCACTTTAAATTTGTACCATTTACTATTTTTATAACTTTCAGTTTCTCTATTCAATATCGGTGTCAATTCCTATGAGATATACTGAATAAAAGTTTAACGAATCAAATTAACATGCCCAGTCATTTCCTTCGTATCTTCATTTTGAAGGATGCCAAATTTTATTTTCCACGTATAAACTCCGTCTTGCATAATTTTTCCATTATAAGACCCATCCCAACCAATATCTGGATCAAGTGATTCAAAGATTACTTCACCCCAGCGATTAAAAATTAAGAGTTGATAATTGAATCGGTCAAATCCTGCTGTCATTATTGGTTTAAATGTATTGTTCAACACATCATTGTTTGGTGTAAATGTATTTGGAACATATACCAACAATTCTTCCAGCACAACTACAGTATAGTATGCTGAGTCAACACAACCTACTTCATTATATGCATAAAGTGTAATAACATGACTTGCCGGTGAACCCTCGTATTCATGGATTGGATTCGTTGAAAGACTTGAGTTTCCATCACCAAAATCCCAAACATAAGTAGTTGCGTATACAGAGCCATTCACAAATTCAAAAACAGGATCTTCAGTTGACATCGTATCAGAAAGTGCGGTAAAACTAGCTACCGGCACTTCATACACGCAAACCATATCATTTTGAGTTAATGTATAACTGCAACCGTTTGAAGATAAAATAGTTAAACTTACATCAAAACAACCTGCCTGATCATACTGGTGATCAATCAATCCGTTTTGATTGGAATTACCTCCGTCTCCAAAATCCCAAAACAATGACGTACCTGCTGCATTAATATTATCTGTAAATACAACATCGTGAACAACACACCCTTCAGGTAAGTCAACTGAGAAATCAACTTCAGGCGATAGATTAAGGGTTACAGGTGAACTGAACACTGAAGTACAACCTGTGATTGGATTAACCCCTGTCAAACTGACTACATAAGTCCCGACTGCTCCATATACATGAGATGGAGCGACAAGGTTGTCTGTATTTCCATCTCCAAAATCCCACGTAAAATCTAATCCTGGCTCAGAATTATTTACAAAGATCACAGGATCGAGGTTGCATAGAACTGATCCGTCAGTTGTAAAAGAGACAAGCGGTAATGGATTAACAAGTACAGTTAATGTTTCAGGACCAGCTGAGCATCCTGTTGTAGCATTTAACAATACGACATTGTAATTCACTATTTGACTTAATGAAGTATTATTAATGAGGATATCATTTATGACGGATGAATTTTGCTGAGTCTGCGTCTCGCCTGATACTGACGTATTATTTTGAGCAATCCAAGTATAACTAACTGGCTGATTTGACTGAAGTGTTATATTCAATTGTTCTTCCGAACAGATATTAACTGGCTGATTTAAAAGTTCCGGTAATGGATTAACAGTAATAGTGATATTGAAAATGGGGCTCACACAACCATTTAAAGTGGAACTTGCGGAAACAAAATAATTCACAATCTGAGGAATACTCGTCAGATTCACCAACACATCATTAATTTCAGAGGTCGTTTGTACGTTTACAGATTCACCATTCACAGCAGGATTATCTTGTGCAAACCAATTGAAATTAGCAGGAACATTGGCAACTAATGGTAGTTCAATGTTTTCACCACTGCAAATTTCTGCTGTTAAGGGACTAATCAAATCGAGAGGCGGACGAACCAGAACAGCTATCGTCTGCGGCTGCCCCGCACAAGATCCATCAATTGAAACCGGGAAAACTGAATAAATAACTAACTGAGGGATTGGTGTGTTATTTATTAATAAATCACCAATAAATGAACCTTGTTGAGTTACTATAGATTCACCACTAACTTGAGGATTGTCTGTTGCGATCCAAGTAAATTCTGAAGGCACATTAGTTGTTAATAAAATATTCACAGCACCGCCGCTACAAATCTCAGTTGATTCAGGACTTGTCACAACGATATCGGGTACAACATTGACGCTAAATGTTTGTGGCGATCCAATACAACCCTGTGGTACTGATGTGGGAACCACTTGATAATTTACCTGTTGAAAGGATGGGGAGTTGTTGAAAAGTGTATTTGAGATTAATGAAGAAGTCTGTGGCAGCGTTGATTCACCTATTACATTTAAATTATCGGTCGCCGACCAAGTAAACGAGCTATTCACACTAGCCGATAATGGAACAGATACAGTCTCTCCATTACAAATCACCAGTGGCGAAAGAGCCGACATCTGAGGTGATGGATTAATGATAAATTGAAAGTCTGAATTCTGACCAGGACAAGTTATGCCATTGGATGTAAATAACGGTGTTACTGTAATTGTCCCAGTTACAGTTGCAGATGAGTTATTTATGGTATTGAAGGCATTAACATTTCCAAATCCATTCGCTGCCAAACCTATTGAAATCTCAGAATTTGACCAAGAATAAGATGTGCCAGTACCAGATATCGCAACCTCCGAAGTCAAATCACCGTTACAATAGATTTGATTGTTGATTGGATTTACTACGGAAGTCGGTAATACAGTTAAATTTAACGATTGGTTAGTCCCTTGGCAAGTTACATTAGAAACAGTGTAGAATGGTATAAAGTTAATTACACTTGAATTGACAATAGCGTTCGAACTATTTACAGCGGTAAAGGCGGGAACTAAATTTATACCGTTTCCTGTTAAACCCACAGTGGTATTCGTATTGGTCCAATTAAGCTCAGTGAAGGTGCCTGAAGGCACAAATTCATTGAAAGTACTTTGATTGCATAATGCGACAGAGGCAATTGGGTCTATTGATGGAGATGGAACTACCGTAATCTGCACTTGTTGCTGATTTCCGTTGCATGTTAATCCACCATTTACATATTGTGGCGTTACAGTTATAGTTCCCGTAAGCGATGTTGTGCCTCCATTCGTTGCTGTGAATGATGCAATATTTCCATTACCCGATGCTGCCAAACCTATTCCAGGATTCGTGTTTACCCAACTATATGCCGTTCCCGTGCCAGTGAATACAATTGCTTGTGTTGAT
>JAIOZF010000133.1 GCA_021740745.1 Crocinitomicaceae bacterium
AATAAAAAGTTCATATGGTTTATCGGAAATAGTTCCTAAAATGGAATGATAATTATGCGTTTTTGGATAGTAAAATGACTTTATTTGTTTTAATACAACGTCATTATGTTCATTTTCTAGGGATTCATACATCGGATGAGTATCATCTCCGTAACCAAAAATAATTGGGTTTTTGGGATTATTTAGTTCACCATGAATATTAATGATAATGTTACCTGGCCATCTTGAAAATGCAAGTTGTTTTAAATAATTAGTGTAATTGAAATTAAGGAAAACAATTTTGTTTGGATTTCCAATTTCAGTGTCATGTAGTTTGTGCATTATGTATGCTTGGTCTCTTGTAAGCTTTTCGTTTAATTCATCATGTAAACTTCCCATTGGTGATTCTAAGGATGATATTTTATACTTTGTCTGAACATCAATTAAGTATTTCTCTAATTGATTTTTAAGAAAATCTAATTGAGTATTCAGCTCTTCAATTGCTTCATAATTTCTGTTGAGTGGCTCTGATTTTTGAATAGATTTCAAGTTACGAATAAGAAAATTGAAATAAATATTTTCTATATCTACCCAATTTGTATCTAATACCTGATCTATGAGTTGCTCAAAAAAAGCAGAGGTATATTCAAATTTGAAATTTCTTTTAAAATAATTTAAAAAGGAACCAATTTCCTTACAGCTTTCAAAATTTGATTTTATTTGATCTTTATTATTATATGGAGTATGTTTAATTTTAAACAATGGATCATCATTATATGGTCTGTTCATAGATGAAATTGCAGCTTCTTTTAGATGCCACATCAGAAAATCATTATATGACGTTGGAATATTTAACGCTAAATCATAACCATTTCCAACAATTACAATCCTGTTATATTCGTTATCCAAAATTTGAAATTTTTGCGTGTTTGTTAATCCTCATTTTCAAAAGTTGATTCGTATTCGTCACGCGTTATTACAGTATCATATAGACCTACGTTTTGACCTTCATGTTTATTGATTCCGACATATTCTAAACTTGAATCTTCATAGCGTTTGAACTTATAAACTGCATCGTTCATTAATGCACTGTTGAAGACTCCAAGACTGACTAGTAATTCAAAATCTGATACACTTAAACCTGTCACTTTTTTAAAAAGGCCTGGTTCCAACTTTGTTATTACATCTTTCAAACTGCGTTCACGGTAATCTGTCAGGTAGAGAAATACTGGAATACGAGTGGCAAACTTTATCAGTTTTTCTTGTATCTGTTTACGCAAACTTTTATATTCCTTTTCTTCCTCTGTAAGTTGTTTTTTTTCCTTTTGAGTTAGCTCACGATCATTCGCCTCTTTCTTTGTTTTTTTGACAGATTCAGATTTGTTAATGATTGTTTGAATGTCTTGATTTAAATTTCTGAAACCTTCAATACTCATTAAGGCTTTCATTGCCTCCGGGTTATTCATTAACCTCGATAGTGTATTGTTGTCAACGTTTACGAGCAATGCACTTTCCCATCTTCTCGCTAATAAGGTGGCTGTTGTACCACTCATTGCCATATCCAAAATTCCTGCTGCATCAATTTGCTTCATAGAACTTCCGTCATAAGCTAAAACAGGAAGAAAACTAATAAATTCAGCAACTTTTGCTTCCGGATTTGATTCACCCACATTTAATCTACAACTGTAATCAGCAATTTGGCGTAATGCTCTGTCAGGTGCAAAATCAAACACATAACATTCCTCTTTGAGGATTTCTTCCTTATTTGGCGATTTACTATCTGGATTCTTTATTGACCAAGGAGTTTGAACCCTAAATGCTGCTTGAAAATATGTTTCAGGCGATGAGCTGTTCCGTAGGATAAAAATACCCGTCCAAGGTTTAACGGAAACCCCAGTTGTTAATTTACCACAGGATAATGTTATTGTTTTTGATTCAAGAGGATTGTCTGTCATTGCCTCCAACACTGGAGGTAATGCTAATGCTCCAATTCCTGCGCTTATACCTGCCGCAATGACTACAGTGTAATCGTGATAAAAAGTATTCTGACGTTCTTTTAACAAGTTAGCCATTGCGTGACAAGATGAAACGGTTGGTAGAAACCAAAAAGTGTGATTTAAAACCTTTAGTAATGGTGCATGTGAAAATGGCATTGGGGGTTTTGATGCACCCATTTTTAAATTATCGATAGAGGTTTCTGAAAAACCTCCACGAATTAATTCCAACCATTTTTGAACTTCATCTTTGTATTTGAATTGAGCACTATCACCTTCACCATTGGCTGAAAAGAAAATGTTGAGGTCAAATTCATTGAATTCGCCTTTCATTGCTATTTCTTTTATTGAATCAGGTAATTGATAAGTCATTAAAACCATTCTTGGCAAGGAAGCATAAGGATTGTTTTCACCATCCCATTCACTTTTAGCTTTCTGTTCGTCAGAATATGTCCAGTTGAAAATTTGTTCTTCAATAAATTCTCCTGATGCGATTGCTCGAAATGGGGTGCCTGATAAATACAAATAATGATTTGTGGTAATCGGCATTGTTTCTTCATCGAAATATTCTATTCCAACTCCTTCACCAAACTCTATCTCTTTTTTACCCTCTGCCTCAAATAATTCTTTGGCGTTTTCTCTCCAGGCTCCATAATGGTATTCGTCAAAAATGACACAATCCCAATTGGTAGCATGAACCCATTCGTTTTTAGTTTTTATACCTCCTGTACTTGTGTTTTTACCTAAATAATCTTGAAACGAACCAAAACAAACAATCGGTTTCTTTGGATCGGCTTGTTCAAAAGAAAGTCCATTACGTGCGATGAATTGCCAACCCTCAAAATCAAGGTGATTATTTAAATCTTCTTCCCACGCATTTTGAACAGCAGGTTTGAAGGTAAGTACTAAAATTTTTGTCCAACCCTTTTTCTTTGCCAATTGATAACTCGCAAAGGTTTTACCAAAACGCATTTTGGCATTCCATAGGAAATGTGGTGTCTCGCCCGGATTTTCTTGTGTATAACTTGAAAAGTAAGCAATTGCCTTATCAACCGCTTGTTCTTGTTCTGGACGCATTCCAAAAGATAACGTTCTGTTGTCATCGTTATCAATACCTGTTTTTAAGGCTAGTACTGCTGCCTCAATATCTTTAACTGTACATTTAAACCATTCACCCTCGGGATTTTGTATACCTTTTTTTCTTAAAAATCGATGAACATCTTTATCTGTGAAAGAACTGCCATCGTTTCGCATAGCCGATGTTTCAAAAACGATGTTGTATTTGACTGCACTCGTTTTAAGTTGTTCTGAAACTCTTGTAAACGCATCTCGGTCTGTAAAGCCAACTTTTAATTGACCTACATGAGAACTTACCTCTCTTAATTCGTAAGCATAAATCGTTGGATTTACAGGAACACGTTCTGGGAAAAATTCTCTATTCCTCATCTATCTCAATATTTTCGGTACTACCGATGTTTTTTATTTTAGAGTCAATAAATTCCCATTCTTCGTTAGAAATACCCCATCTTTCAATTAGAATTTGATCTGTGAATTCTCCTTCATACTTTCCTAAATCAGGGATAAATTGAAAATTATTTTTCGTAACGTCTTGTGAAATAACAGTTTGTAATAATAAAAAACGTACAACTTTAGTAAAAATGTATGATTTGTAAGATAATACCTCTAATTCACTATCAAAAGCACCAAGAACAATAAAAGATTCAGTGCAACATTCTCCTGGTTTGGCAATTCTAGTATTTCCATCATAATAAAAGCCAACTGGCTTAGAAAAATCTGTTTGACCTGCAATTGGTGATTTCGGGGCTAAAAACTTCCATTTATTAAGAATATTATTTTCATCAACAATGTCTGTTTTATTGGCAAATTTTAATCCTATCCTTTGGATAAACCAACAAGGAATTCCATTATTTTTAGGCAAATAGTTAGTTGGTAAACCGAATGGTTTTCTGGATGAAACAAAATCGCTTAACTTTCGACCATTATTTTCTTTCTTTTCAGAAACTTTACGAATTATTGGAATCGCCTTTTCGTGTCGAATAAATATTTGAAATTCACTTAATGATCTTTCGGATTTTACTTGTTTACCCTCAACTAGATTTGCTACTTCGCACAATCCTTCGTTATCTCTTTCCCATAAGAAATAGCAAATCCCACCAGCAACATCTACTCCAGGGAAAACATCATTGGAATTTTCAAAATCAACAAGTTTTCTTATTCTTTTATCTTTCAACATTTCGGAACGAAATTCATCTAGCCCCTTTCCTCCAGCATACCATCTGGCAGGAACAATCATCGTAAGGTATTTAGGGTTAATTTTTTTAGCTTGTTGAATGAATTTATGATATATGGGACCTGCACTTCGCGAATTACCTCCATCACTTAGTTGATAAGGGGGATTTCCAACAATAACGTCAAATTTCATATTGAATATTTTTTCAGGTTTATCTGTGTGAATAAAATTGTAAGCATACGTTTCTAGTTCATCACCACGGTCGTATTCTGATTGATTTGCACCGCAATATTTACATTTACCATTTTTCCACGAATGTTGCATTCGTTCAAAACGCAAATTACCTTGTTCATCGTTAAACTCGGTACATAGAGAATATTGACCATTGGCAATTTTAGAACAGTATACACTTCTTCTTGAAAGCAACGAAGTCAATTCAGTGATGGCAATGCCAAAAACTTGGTTTTTTAAAATGTGGTTTATGCGTTCTTGTTTATCCGGAATAATCTGTTCTAAACCTTTGTCCAACCTTTTTGTAATCTCTCTTAGGAAAACTCCACTCTTACTTACCGGGTCTAAAAAGGTTGTTTTAGGATTACTCCATAGTTCAGACGGCAACAAGTCTAGCATATCGTTCACAACAGTAGGAGGTGTGAAAACCTCGTCATTGCTCAAATTTGCGAGACAAGAGAGCACATCTGGATTGTAACTTGTTTCAATCATCTTCACCTAATTTTAAAAAATGAACTAATGGAAAATCTTTAATTGGTTCATCGATTGCAGCTGGATCACCTTCATCATTGAACATAGAGAATTGATGTGTTTTCTCGACAAGAAACTTAAATACGTAGTCTCTTCGTTTGAGCATGGAACCGTTCACGGCACTCCATTCAGAAAACACAATTGGTTTTTTTGTTTCGGGGTTTGTGAAATCCAGCGCATCGCCCCATAAGATATTGCGATTGAGTAGGTATTTGATGCTTCTTAGGCATTCATCCTTAATCTTTTCTTTGAAAAGGGATTTGTACGTTTCTTCAAAGATTTTAAAAAGTCGTTCACGACATTCTTCTGCATTGTCTTCAAGAATGTCAACACCATAAATGCTTGAAACAGTAATTGTAGCATAGCGTTACCACTCAATCTGATTTTTTGAATATCTTTCATTTACAACTTTCAGCTTTCTTCTTAACACTTCGGCTAAAAAATCCCCGTTGCCACAAGC
>JAIOZF010000039.1 GCA_021740745.1 Crocinitomicaceae bacterium
TCTAATCTCAATCCAACCGTTTTTTGAAAATCTTGTCTTGTCAATTGAGAGCCTATCGAACGAAAAACTTCTTCCATCGCAATTTTCCACAACGGTTCTGAGTCTATTAACACGCCATCCATATCAAAAATAACGGCGTCAAAATTTGTAAGATCTATTTTCATTTTAAATCAATTGTATATAAAAAAGGTCCGCCCAACAACCAGTTTTTTTCCGCGGCCACATAAATTTTAGTGTCTGAAAAGTAAACTAAAGCTTCTTTTTGCGTTAATCGTTTGAATTTTATTGGTTCTCTCTTAATAACCTTTGGTGATCCAATTTGGTAGAAATAAACAAACCCATACGTTAAAATTGCCAAATCATTATGATGGCTGTCACACGCAGTTACCTGATGTTTCAATCGGTTATCTCCACCTGTCCAATAATGCGTGTTAGATTTCACTGAATGCATTCCTGGATTGTTTGACAGCATATAATCCGAAGTGCCATTGTACCAATAATCCTTCTTCGGTTTAGTCGTAATTTTAGTGAGAAGGTGAAGGGAGTCTTCAAACCAAAAAACGGCCTCACAGTCATGGTTTTGAGTAACATAATTTTCAGAAAAGTCAAGCTGATCGGTATATGTGAAATAAATCTTTTCTGCGCTTATTGAATCACTCCTAAATGCTTCTTGAGTATTTAATTTGAGTATGCCGAGGTCCTTTCTGAGATGGGCGTTGTTTCCGACATCTGCGATGTAGAGATTGCCTTCATCGTCTATCGTTAAATCTTCCCAGTCGATATTCAGCGCATTTGAAACAAAGGTCTTTTTAATTATTTCACCTTTTAAATCAATAAAAAATAGTTCGGGAGAATTACCGCTATCGTTAATCGCAATCAGAAGCGAATCATTGAATTTTTCCAAACCTGAAATTTCCTTTAATTCAGCGGAAAGTCTGACTTTCTTTACCGTATGCTGGGGATATAATGGAATGGATATAAAGAAAAGGATAACAGAAAAAACAATTCCTTTCATTATCGATTGATAATAATACGTACCACTTCTATTCGACGATCACTAACCTGCTCAATCACTAAGGTGATTTTATCAATTTCTACTTCTGTCCCTGCTTCTGGAATTGCTTCTAACTCATGAATTACTAATCCACCTAATGTATCATATTCGTCAGATTCTGGTAGGTCCAATTTATATTCTTCATTCAAGTAATCGATATCAGCACGCGCTGAAAAGCGGTATTCTTTATCGTTAACCTTCTCTTCGAGCCAATCTTCTGTATCATGCTCATCTTCTATTTCTCCAAAAATTTCTTCGATAACATCCTCAATTGTAATTATACCAGCTGTACCACCATATTCATCTACAACCACAGCAATATTTCCAGATTGTTTCGTGAATAATTCCAATAATTCCTTCCCTGGGATTGCTTCTGGAACGAAAGTAATCGGCAATAAGATTTGTTTGATAGAGCTTGGTTTTTTAAAAATTTCAAACGAATGAACATAGCCGATGATATTATCAATACTATCTCGGTAAACAATAATTTTTGAGAGACCTGAGTCAATAAACAACCGTTGCAATAAATCAATATCATCCTCGACTTCCACTGCAGAAATCTCCGTTCGAGGAATCATGCAGTCGCGAGCTTTTAGACTAGAAAAATCCAAGGCGTTTTGAAGAATAGTCATTTCATTCCCCATTTCCTGCTCTTCTTTAATACGAGAGGACAAATCACTTACGTAATGTTCTAAATCAACTTTTGAAAACACTAATTCAGTTTTCGTTTGATTTGCTTTCAATAAGCGTAAAATCAAATTACTCAAAAGCATAACAAACAAAGTGGGAATATAGAGCAGCCAATAAATGATGAACATCACTGGTGCTAAGAATTTCAAAAAAGCATTTGGATTAATTTGAACGACAGCTTTTGGTAAAAACTCAGCGAGAGAAAGCACAACAAGGGTAGAAATCAAAGTCTGTACTAATAAAATATACATTTCATTTTCTAAACCCCACGAACGCATGATTGATTGTCCCGGTTCAGGATTGTCGAGCAAATTTGCGAAGCAAATACCAAAAATTACCAAAGCGATGTTATTACCCAAGAGTAACATGGCAATGAAGTTCGATTCTCTTTTATAAAATACGCCTAAGATTTTACCTGTAATGGTTCCCTTTGATCGGTCTAATTCAACTTTCAATCGATTGGACGCAATAAACGCGATTTCCATTCCGGAGAAAAAAGCCGAAGCGATAAGCGAAAGTATTATTGCCGTAATTAATAAGGAAGGCTCCATTTAAATGTTTAACGTGTCTAATGTAGTAAAAAGTCTCTATTTAACCACATCAAAACCAATATCCTTGCGATAATATGCCTTATCAAATTCAATCTTACCAATTGATTCATATGAACGTCGAAGCGCTGCTTCTAAATTCTTTCCATAAGAAGTAACTGCTAAAACTCTACCGCCAGCTGAAGTAATAGAAGGACCATCTGCGGATGTCCCAGCGTGAAAAACGATACTTTCCGTTACAGCGTTAATTCCAAAAATCTGTTTTCCTTTTTGATACGATTCTGGATATCCTCCTGAAACCATCATTACGGTTGCTGCACATTGTTCTGTAAATTGAATATCTCTTTCAGAAAGCGTATTAGTTGCAACACCTTCCAATAAATCCAACAAGTCTGAACGTAAACGAGGAATTACCACCTCTGTTTCTGGATCCCCCATTCGGCAATTGTATTCAATCACATACGGTTCACCCTTCACATTGATTAGGCCGAAGAAAATAAATCCTTTGTATAGAATTTTTTCTGACTTCAATCCTTTAATGGTTGGGATAATTATTTGATTTTCTATTTTGTCTTTGAAGGTATTATCTGCGAACGGAACTGGCGAAACAGCTCCCATTCCACCTGTATTCAGACCTGTGTCACCTTCGCGAATTCGTTTGTAATCCTTAGCTTCAGGTAATATTTTATAAGAATCTCCATCCGTGATTACGAAAACAGACAATTCAATTCCTTTTAAAAATTGTTCAATAACAACTCTCGAACTTGCTTCACCGAATTTTGCATCAGCTAACATGCTTTTTAATTCATCTTTGGCCTCTTGTAAATCTTCCAAAATAACGACGCCTTTACCAGCAGCTAAACCATCAGCTTTCAGTACATAGGGAGCTTTTGTACCTTCCAAAAAACGATAGCCATTTTCTAAGGTGTCTTTTGTGAAGGTTGCATATTTTGCTGTGGGAATGTTGTGACGTTGCATGAATTGTTTTGCAAAATCTTTACTTCCTTCTAGCTGTGCACCTACTTTTCCTGGACCAACGACTGCAATTTTACTCAATTGCTCATCGGCTAAGAAAAAATCATGGATTCCATTTACCAACGGTTCTTCTGGTCCAACCAAGACCAATTCAATGTTGTTTTCTAGAACAAACGTTTTTACTTGTTCAAAATTTAAGGGATCAATATTGACATTTTTTCCATGTTGACGCGTTCCAGCATTTCCTGGTGCAATAAACAATTCTTCCAACATTGAACTTTGCGCTATTTTCCAAGCTAAAGCATGTTCACGTCCACCTGAACCAAGTAATAAAATTCTCATACTATTTTAACAATATTTCAGCAATGATTCAAAAATGGCTTTTCCATCTAAATTGCTCAGAACACCATCAGCTGCTCTTTCAGGATGCGGCATCATTCCAAACACATTCTTTGCTGAATTACTAATCCCAGCGATATTATTTAATGACCCATTCGGGTTAAATTCATCTGATATTACTCCACTTTCAGAAGCATATTTGAAAATAATTTGGTCATTATCTTCAATTCTTTTCATGGTGTCAGCTGGAGCATAAAATCTTCCTTCACCATGAGCGATTGGAATTTTATATGCTTTGTCTTCCAACCCTTGCGTAATTGCAGATGATTGAGAAATTGGCTTCAAATGAACATTTTTACAGATAAATTTCTGCGTATTATTGTGCAACAATGCTCCCGGCAACAAGCCTGATTCCGTCAGAATCTGAAAACCATTACAAATTCCCATTACATAACCGCCTTTGTTCGCGTGTGCGATAATTTCGGTCATGATAGGCGAAAACTTCGCAATTGCTCCTGAACGCAAGTAATCTCCGTAAGAGAATCCGCCTGGTAAAACTACAAAATCTACATTTTTTAAATCTGTGTCCTTGTGCCAAAGTTTTTCAACTTTCTGACCCAACATGTCACTTAAGACATAGACCATATCTTCGTCACAATTGGACCCTGGAAAAGTTACTACACCAAATTTCATCGATTACACGTTTGAGTGGTAAACCACGTTAAAAGTTGCAGCAAAATTAGTGAAATTAATGGGGATTTGGGCGCTTTTGTTAAAAGAAAAATTTAACAATCGAATACCCAAAAGTGATGTAAAACAATAAGGTTGCGACAAAAGAATAGGTTTTGTTGGTAAAAGAAAACGTTAAAAAGATAGATAAAGGGAGCATTAAAAAACTAAATCGTTCTATCTGACGGAAAAAGAAAAAATCTACACATCCTAAAATTAAGGCGACAAACAAAAACCACCATAATGTCGAGGTTAGCTTTTTAAGTCGAATTGACGAATTGGACATACGCGAACGGATGCTTACAATACTCAACATGAATAACAGTGAAAATAACACCGCTGTTACAAGGAAATCCGTCTGTTTACTGGTGTAATCAGTTAATTGATCCAATAATCTTAGATCAATGGCGTGACCGTAATACCACAAAAACACTGCGGCATACAAACTAGGAATGCCAAATCCAATTATAGCAATTATAAACTCTCGTAAAACAAAAGGTCGCACCACCCAATACATGATGCACAAAAAGGGAAAAAGTCCAATTAACGGAGGGTGAAAAGTAGTGGCCATTCCGCCAAAAAACATCCCATTGAAAACGTGTCTCTTTCCATCAGAATGCTGATTCAATTTAAAAAACTGAAAGAGCATCAAAATTAAAAAGGTGTGTGCAAAGAGCAATCCATCAACGCTGTAAAACGAATGGTAAAAACTCATTAACAACACATACAATAGGGAAGATAAATAACTGTTTCGCTCTAAAAACTGATTTGAATTGTAAATCCAATTGATCGTAAATGCATTGATAAAGATGATAACTGCTGCTCCAATAGTGCTAATTAATGGGAATAAATTGGCCGATTCTCCCCAAAAACCCAAGTTGGTATTCACTTCAGAAACATAATAATTGAAGTGGTTATTCAAGAATTGATACCCCGCAATAATAAACGGTAATAACAAAATTACCCCAGCCCTATTTCCTAAAAAAAGTCTTACCACCGCACGAAGATACGTAGGAATTTGAAAATAGTCTCATCCTGATTTTTCTTGAAAAAGCTTCTCTGTGAATAAATTCACATTCAAGAAATGTTTTTTTCATTTATATTTGTTGACCTAGTGCGAAAATCACGCGCATTTTTAGTTAATTTCGAATCCTATGACACAAGAAAAATCAAAATACTCAGATACTGAATTAGCAGAATTCAAAGAATTAATTCAGCGTAAATTAGTAGAAGCAAATATTGATTACGATTTATTGAAAGGTTCACTTTCTCACAATGATGATCACGGTACAGATGATACTGGCCGCACATTCAACATGATGGAAGATGGATCTGAAACTCTTTCTCGTGAAGAAGTTGCTCAATTGGCTGCTCGTCAAGAGAAGTTTATTCAAAGTTTACAAGCGGCTTTGGTTCGTATCGAAAACAAGACGTATGGTGTTTGTCGCGTTACTGGAAAATTAATTCAGAAAGAACGTTTAATGTTAGTACCTCACGCAACAATGAGTATTGAAGCGAAAAACGCGCAACAAAAATAATTCTGTGAAAAAAAATCTATTGATTGTGGGAGCACTAGTTGCTCTCATTTTATTTGCGGACCAATGCATCAAAATTTACATCAAGACTACTTTCGCTCCTGGTGAAGTTGTTCCAGTGTTTGGTGATTGGTTTGTATTAGATTTCATCGAAAATCAAGGAATGGCATTTGGTACTGTCTTCGGTGCTTCCATGTGGCATAAATTAGCGCTAAGTATCTTCCGAATTTTAGCAATTTCTGGGATTTGTTATTATTGGTATAAACAAGCCAAACAAGGTGTAAAACGTGAATTTTTAATTGCGTTAGGACTTATCATTGCAGGCGCAAGTGGTAATTTAATTGATTCTATGTTCTACGATTTTGCCTTCAATTACGACCCCTGTATGCCTTTTAATCACTTAGAAGGATCTGGTATAAAAAGTGACTGTGGTATTTTCGGAACAATTGAAACACGTCATACTGGTTTCCTTTTCGGGAACGTTGTAGACATGTTTAAATTCCAAGCACATTGGCCAGAGAGCTTTCCGTGGATAGGCGGAAAAGAAGTTTTTCCTGCTATCTGGAACTTAGCCGATGCAGCCATTACTACTGGTGTAATCATGGTGTTTATTCGTCAACGCAATTATTTTCCTAAAGAAAAGAAAGTTAAAGAGAGTACAGATGAGAGTATAGAGCCGAGAACTGAGAACTGAGACTTGTTTCGCGTGAACTAATCTATATTCTTGGGTCTAATAGTCCGCCACGACGGACGGTCTAGGCTCTATTCTAGAATCTCGCTGTAATTCCCCCCAATACTTGAAATGCCTGAACTGGATAGTTATACCAACGATTATAACGTTGTGAAGCAACATTGTTCAACTGAATAAAGGCTGAAATACGTTGATTGTATCGGTATTCCAATCCCAAGTTTACATCAGCAATAAATCCAAGTTCTTTAACGAATTGATTGTCCTCAAGTGTTACATCTTCAGGTTCCATTGCATACACAAGCGCTCTTCTGCCTTGTTCCATATTCACATCTAGATTAATAAGAAACTTGTCAAACAAGTTATAGTGTCCTCTAACTATGAATTGCAATTGTGGTAAGTTCCAAGCATATGAGTTGTTCAATAACGCATAAGAATAAAAACGACCGATACCATCTACCTTCAGTTTTTCGTTCAATTGATAAGAAATACTTCCTTCAATTGTTGTTAAAGTTAAGGTGTCATAAATTACATTGAATTTGTTTCCAACCGAAAAAACAGTATCAGTCACAAACAGCGCTTTATCTTGAATGCGCGCAAAACTAGCGCCAATGTTAAAGCTGATACGTTTGCTTAAAGTGCCTTTGAATCCTCCATAAAAATCAATGATTCTATTTTCATTTCTTAAGGATAAGTTGGTCAACACAAACTCATTTTCGGCCACAAGCGATTTATATGTGTTTTGCTTTAATCCTCCTCTTAAACCTACGTATGGAATAAAAATATCATTGAATAAAGAATACTTAACCTCTGCAACTGGATACAAATGTGCCTTTGTCTTCACGTGAGCATCAACCAAAAAGTCAAAACCTAGGGTTGCTTTGAAGCGCTTGTTTTTAGAAAAAGTTGAAATCGTTGGTTTTAAATTTACAATGGTATTGTTTAACACAATTCCTGAATCCAACACCGTCAAAGCAGAATCTTCAATACCATATTTATAACCATTGTAACGGATTCCAAAATCAGCTGCAAAGATTTCTTTTCCTAATTTATACCAAGCAGAAGAGTTGATTGCGAAATGATTTTCACGTCCTTTCCAATCAGATAAACTATCAACCAAAGGTTTCAAAGATGTAAAATGATTGTATTCCAATCCTACTTTAAAATTCAAATTAGCACTATCCTTTTTGTGAGAAGCAAAAGAGAAAATTCCACCAATATCATGGTAACGTTGAGCAATACTATCACGAGAAACAGAATCTGTTGGAATCTTCCAGCCATAATAATGTAAGCCTTGATTGTTGTAATGAATATCACCGCGTAGTGTGTAATTATTCTCATTTATACCGCCATATACTCCAAATTTTGATCGATCAAATTGTGCGGGGGCATAATCTTTCAGGTTGCCAAATGAACTCAAATGTTTCACATGTGCACCATAAATGAACTTTCTAGAACGTTTCGAATCAAAGTAAACTTCACCCAATGGCATTAATTCGCTTCCAATTCCTAACTTAACATAGAATGGATAAAGTTGTGAAAGTTTCTCGGTTGTTTTGATTTTCGCTGCATCAATATCTTGTAATGTGATCGTTGTCGGGTGTTGAATAACCAACAAAGGATAGTCAGCGACTTTTGACGATATTGTTGTGTCAATAATCTTTGGTGTTTCTGAAATACGGTATGCTGGTTCAACGTAACGCGTTCCTACCCCTTCCACTTCAATGTCTGGACCTTGACCAAATGAAACCAAGGTAAACAGTGTAAAAAATATACTAATTCTTCTTTTCATGACTAGTTTCCTCCATTTTCGTTCAACTCAATAAATGTCTCAGTTGACTTATTGACATCCTTTGGCTTGTCTTTTAATTGCATCAATTCATCCCATAACTCATTCGCCTCACTTATAACACCATCATTTTGGTCTGGATAGTGATCAATTACGGATTTCAAGGTCTGTTCTGCTTGGAATAAATCCTCTTTGACGATGAGAATTCTACTCTGAAGAATCAAGCCTCTGGCTACCCAATAATTATAGGTCGGTTTCATTTTTAAAAGAGCCTTAATTTCAGCATCTGATTTAGAATAATCTTTTAATTTATAATACATTTCGGCTAGGCTAAACTTCGCTTCCGATCCCATTACAGTAGTTGTGTTTTTCACCAACCATTCCAATGATGGCTTTGCATCGGTATAGTTCTCTGCGTAATAATTAGACATTCCTTTCGCATATTCTGCTTCCAAACGGAGGGTGTTGTTGATTTGACTACTCGACAAAACATCCTTTGCATAAACAGCTGCACTTGTCCAATTTTCTAGCAAGAAGTGACACCGCATCATTCCCAATTTTGCATTAAACAAAGTGGCAGGTTTTGAACTAGTTTTCTCCAAGCGCTCATAATAAATTAAGGCTTGATCATATGTTCCGTTGTTGTAGAGATGTTGAGAAACGCGCGACGCGCAGAATTCAGTGTACATGTTGTTCGGTCCGTCTAATGAAGTGCGATAAACCTCTATCGCTTTCTCAAGATTACCCGTACGATAATATGAATTACCTAAAAACACTTGCGATTCCACAGCGTATTTACCTGTAGGAAATTTTTCTAAGTATTTTTCAAAATTTGGAATTGCTACTGAAAATAAACTATCCACATATGCGTCAATTGCTGGTGAATAATAAAGATCTTCAGCTTCATCATTTCCAAAATTCGCACAAGGATATTTACTTGCAAGAGAAGTTGCCTTTTCAGGTTGTTTTTGAGCTTTGTACAAATCAATCAATCCACGAGCACATGTTTCACATACCTCGCGCTCTGCACCGTGTTCATCTAATAAGGATAAGTATGCCGCTTCAGATTTTGCGTATTCACCACGTTTGAAGTAAATATCGGCAATTTCAATTCGACAATTCGTAACCAACACAACAGTTGGATAATCGGTAATTACTTGTGTAAAGTAACGATATGCTTTGTCATAATCATTCTTGGATTTATACGTTTTTGCCAATTCATATAAAGCTGTCATCGTGTATTTCGATGACGTATAATTGTTTATTAAATCCAACAATTGCGTAATCTTTAGGTCAGTCTTTCCTGAATATCCATATGATTTCGCGGCGTAAAATATCGCTTGATCTTCATAACCAGACTTCAATTTGATTACTTCCAAGTAATTCTTAATCGCTTGATCATCTTGTTTCAATTGATAGTGTCCATCTGCTACGCGCATAAAAGCATCTGCCAATTTTCGCTTGTTTTTATTCGGTGCAAGGGTGTAAATACGGAATGACTCCTGTGCCTGAGAAAGATCTTCTTTCAATAAATACGCATAGCCTATATTGTAATAAGCTTCATTTTTCAGTTCCGCAGCATTTGTTGCTGGAAGCGCGATAAACTCTTTGTAGAATTTGATTGACTTGTCGTAATTCTTCAATTGAAAGTGCGCATCAGCAGTCCAAAAAGTTGCCTTACCTAAAATAACACCATCGATAGGGTATTTTTTCACCAGATCAAAAGCCGCAATTGCCTCAGGGTATTTAGCTTTTTGGTACAGCTCTACACCGTGATTAAATGCAACTAGTTGATAAGCCGTTTTTAATTTTGCATCTTTATTCGGCAGCTTATCCAATGATTCCAGCGCTTTAACATAGTTGTTTGTCGTCGTATAAACATTCACCAAATACTGATACACATCGTTTTTGCGAATTGAATTTGGATATTTTTGTAAAAATAATTCCATGGCAAGTACGGCCTCGTCGTATGGATTTAAATCTAGTTTATATGATAATTCTGCGAAATGATAGAGTGCATCTTCTTCAATTTTCGAATCACCACTAATTTCTGAAGCGGCTTTAAAAGCTGAACGTGCTGGCAATAAACTTTGCGATTTCATGTAGCATTCACCAATGTGGTAAAATGCATATTGTGCCAATTTATCGTTATCCCGCGTTACTTTATCAAACAATTTTATGGCATTCTCATACTGCTCACTTCTGTAATAAGCAAAACCTAGTTGATAGTCATCTTCACGTGTAGTTTTCGATTTTAAATTATAGGCTTCCAAATACGGAACCGACTCGTCGAATTTATTCAATTGATAATATGCGTCACCGATGATGTGATTTAAGTCGGATTGGTTCGCTGGTGCAATTGAATCCATTAACATTGGTGTATAATCGACAACCGCCTGATAATTTCGTTGCTTGTGGTAAATTTGAGCAATATAATAAGGAACTGCTTTCGCGAAACGCTCATCACTTTGCAATTTTAAAAATCCTTCAAGTGCCGTTTGATAAGAGCCATCTGTATAGGCAATATGTGAATAATAATATAATGCTGGTGCTGCATATTGTGAGGTCCCATCCTTTATTTCATAGAAGGCGCTTCTCGCCTCTGGCATCTTCCCTTCTTCAAAATTGGAATAGCCTACTTTGAAATAAAATTCTTCTTGATCGTCTGCTTCAACATCACTTGCCTTTAATTTATTGAAGTACGCCAGCGCTTCGCTGTAATTCTTCTTCTGATAAAAATAGCGTCCAAGACGAAAATAGATTCCTTCAGAATAAATGCTTTCCGGATAATTACGAATGAAATTCTCAAGAAGTGTCACTGCATCGTTATTGAATAATTCCAACGCAGAAACCCCTTCATAGTAGGCTGCTTTAATAAATAATGGATCATTTGGATAATTAAAACCATCCATAAAATAACGAAACTCCTTACGAGCGGCACCGAATTGTTCCTTTTGGAACAGCTCTTCAGCTCGATAAAAATTCTCGTAATCGCTATTGTATTTCTCAGTTGTTTGAGAAATGCCCACAAAGGAAATCACTATAAATACGAAGACCAGAAACCTGTTCATATAACACTGCTTTAAACCGAGTAAAATTAGGGTACATGATGCACCCGTTGGAGAGGACTTACAAAAGTTTTAAACGTGAATCTGTTAAGATTATTTTCAATGGTGTATTCTGAATGGCACTTAATTGTTGACCTTTACATCAAACAAGACAATTGTGGGTAAAGTAGTTCATATTAAAAATGGTGGGATTCGTCAATCGGGTGCCTTGGTATTGAGTGATATTCAGTTTGATCTTGAAGATAATGAGTTTGTTTATTTGATTGGTAAAACCGGAAGTGGAAAGAGTAGTTTACTCAAAACAATCTACGGTGAACTAAAATTAAGCGAAGGCGAAGGGGCTATTGCTGATTTTAATTTAAGTAAACTTTCAAAAAAAGATATTCCCATGTTGCGCAGAAGGATTGGGATTGTATTCCAGGATTTTCAACTTCTTACAGACCGCACGGTTTTTAGTAATTTACTATTTGTTTTGGGCGCAACAGGTTGGGTTGATAAAACATTGATGAACAATCGCGCGACAGATGTCCTTCGTTTAGTAGGTTTAGAAGGAAAAGCCAATTCTATGCCCCACGCTCTTTCCGGTGGTGAACAACAACGCGTTGCTATTGCCCGTGCTTTATTAAATAAACCTGAATTAATATTGGCAGATGAGCCCACTGGAAATTTAGATCCGGAAACTTCAGAAGAAATAATGCGCCTTCTTTTAGCTGTTGCGAAAGAAGAAAAATCTGCTGTTATCATGGCTACTCATGATATGTCAATGGTTGAAAAATTCCCAGGAAGAGTCGTAAGAGTAGAAAACGGAAAAATGAAAGAAGTGAATAATATGAATAGCTTCGATCCTTTTACACCTTTTGACGCACAGGCCTTGTAGTCAATTTATTTTTTAATAATAATTTTCTGAATTTCTAAATTATTGATTAAAAGGAAATAGATGCCATTTTCGAGATTCGAACAATTAATTTGGTTGTTGTTTATGTCTACCATTTGTTCCTTCCCAAATGCGTCATAAAGACGAATGACTTCTGTTGTATATCCCTCAATATTCAATACGTCTCCTGTCACTGGAATTGGGTAGATATTCCAATCATTTTCAAGTGAACTAAGTCCGCTAATTGAGCAGCTTGCTTCAGTACTTGCAACTTGAGTCAACACACCGTTGTTTACTGACCAATCTTCCCACGTTCCACCTGTTCCTGTTTTCCAGTCGTTTAAATCAAAGGTTTGGGAACCATTATTTGTTCCATTTGCTTTATACACCTTCAGTGCGGCACCGCCTTGATTCCATGTTAAAGGAGTTGATGCTAAACATACTTCTGGTACATTATTGACAATCTCACAATTCGCTTGTATAAAATAAGCATGTTCCGGGTAGTTCGGGTAATCACCGTAAACGCGGCAAATTCCATTGGCATCGATACAAACCGCGGTGTATTCATTGCATGCAATCCCTCTAATTTGTGTTTGTTCATCTTGTAAGGCCCGTGCAATAAAAGCAACATGTCTTCCTTTTCTATCTGGATTATCGTAATGGGTATCCGTAATTACATTCGTAAGATGTTGATTTACAATAAATGGTTCGTTGCTCACCGTCATTAGTGAATTGTAGGGATTATTTAAAGCTTGAGCACTAGTTACAGTTCCTGTCTCAGCTGAGAAATAATGACTGCCTTGAATAGCCATACCAGCGCTCGTTCCTCCTATCACAATATTGCGTTCCGAAATTCCTTTGTTGATCAAGCTATCAACTGCTGTATTTCTCCAATAAGAAGTATATGTCCACTGATCACCGCCAGCGATCCAAATCGCTTCTGCTTTCTTTATTTTATCGATTACATAAGCGTCACTCGATGCATTTGCATTATTAAAAACGATAGTTTCCACTGAATTAATGGTGATTCCGAGTTGATTAAACATATAATCATTGTAACCGTTTGATCCAGTTGCACGAATGACCAATACATCTCCACCATTACTTTGTTGCAAAAACCATTTCATGGCTTCGTCGTGTTCACTCGCGCCACCCATTAAGCAAATACCGCCTGTTGGTTGCGTTACAAGATCAGCCGAGTTTCCGGTAAAATATGACGTGTAATTTTGACTTTGGCTAAAAAACGAAACCAAGAAAATTGCTAAAATTGTACTTAATGTTCGTTTCATACATTGGAGATTTAAACAACCGGTTTCTTAAATCGAACTTCAAATAATTTCGACCAATTCTTGCCTGTCATATACGTTTTGCTAGTTTTAGCATTGAAAGCAATTCCATTCATAACATCTCCACCATTTTGACCTTCTTTAATCAAAACACTTCCATCAATAACGGCAATTACTTTTCCATTTTCTGGTTGAATGACAACCGCTGAATTGGTCATCCAGATGTTAGCATATATTAATCCATCAATATATTCTAACTCATTCAGTTTTGAAATTGGACCGCGGTCGTCATATACTTCAATCGTTCGTTCAATTTGAAACGTTTCTGGATTTCTAAACACAATTCGTTCTGTTCCATCGGACATAATTAGAGACGCACCATCATTGCAAAGTCCCCAACCCTCACCTGTATAGGTCAAATCTTTTTCGATTGCAAAGGTTGATTTATTGTACACAAAACACTTTTGATTCTGCCAAGTCAACTGATACAATTTGTCTTTTAAGATCGTAATTCCCTCTCCAAAATAAGTTCCATCTAACCCCATTTTTTTAATAATTTCCCCTGAATTTAAGTTGACTTGTGCAACCATACTTTGTCCAAGTTGACCTGTGCCTTCGTACAAAACACCTTCATTAAATTCCAAGCCTTGCGTAAAACTTGTGGAAAGATGAGGTAACGTTGAAGCAATTTCTGCAATCCAAATTTCTGGTTTTACATCTGACAATACACGAATCATTCGATTGTCTGTATATGTTGTTCCGTCATTTAAAGTGGATAATAAAACAATTGAACGAGTGCCTAAACCAAAATAACCGGCATCTAATTGAAACGTTAAGTTTCCTTTTGGTGCAATCCACGTTTTAAAAACACTGTCATTGTATATCAATTGAAGTTTTTTGACATCCTTCATATTCACATCAATCGAAATAGGTACCAATTGATTCCATTTCGTAGCGAGATTCTCTTCGAAAGCAAAAGTTGCCGGTGCTTGATCTTTCGATGGGTCATCTCCTTCCGAACCTTTCAACATAGGTCCAATAATGAATGCTGCTCCAACTAATACAATTAATCCAATTACGATATACTTTTTCATGTTTTCAAATTATGAATTCACTTCTTTTTTAATGTCTCTGGCCGAAATGGAGTTGTGAGATTCTTCGTATAAAACCTCCCCTTTTCTCAATACAATAACTTATGGCGATTGATGAATAACACCCGTAATTTCTGCAATCTTATTGGATATATCTCTGTGAGCAATTAAATCCAAAAAATACAGATCACAATTACTTATGTTTAGATCCCACTCACTTTCAAAACGTGTTAAAGCCATCATTGAAATACTGCAACGGGTGCTGTGTTTAAAAATAAGTACGGCATTATCCTGAGTCAATGAGATAAGCTCATCAAGCATCTGAATGGATTCGATGTTTTTCCAAGGAAAAATCACTTTAGGTTTTGATGAACTGAAGAGTCCCATATTAAATTCCTGGTGTAAATTGTTTTAAAAAGCGTACATCATTTTCAGAATATAAACGCAAATCGTTCACTTTGTATTTCAATTGCGCAATGCGTTCAATTCCCATTCCGAAAGCAAAACCACTATATACTTTCGAATCGATACCACATGCTTCTAATACATTAGGATCAACCATTCCACAACCAAGAATTTCTAGCCAACCTGAATACTTGCAAACATTGCATCCTTTCGAATTACAAATTGTACAAGAAACATCCACCTCAGCGCTTGGTTCTGTAAAAGGAAAATAAGACGGGCGCATTCTAATTTGTGCTTTATCGCCGAATAACTCTTGTGCGAAATACAAAAGAGTTTGTTTCAAATCTGCAAAAGACACATTTTTATCGATGTACAATCCTTCCACCTGATGAAAGAAACAATGTGCTCGTGCAGAAATTGCTTCGTTTCGATAGACTCTTCCCGGAGAAATGGTGCGAATAGGGGGTGTTGAGTTTTCCATCACGCGGACTTGAACAGAACTCGTGTGCGTGCGTAAAGCCATTTCATTTTCACCTTTCTCAATAAAGAAAGTGTCTTGCATGTCGCGCGCTGGATGTTCCGGTGGAAAATTAAGTGCAGAGAAGTTATGCCAATCATCCTCAATTTCAGGTCCTTCCGAAACAGTATATCCAATGCGACTAAAAATTTCAATTATTTCACTTCTTACTAAAGACAGCGGGTGACGCGCGCCTATCTCGTCACTATCACCTGGTCGAGACAAATCCAACGAATTTGCATCTTCTTGTGAAGAAGCAAGCGATTCTTTAAAAAGTTCAAATTTATCCTCAGCTGTTTTTCGAAGTTCATTCAGTTGTTGACCAACTTCTTTTTTTTGTTCGTTTGGAACCGATTTTAATTCACCAAAAAGTTCTTTTGTCTTTCCTTTTGAGCCGAGAAAGTAAATTCTAAAAGCCTCTAGGGATTGATTATCGGTTATTGCGAAAGCAGCAATTTCATTCTGTACGTTTAGGATCAGATCTTTCATTTTGTTCGGACGCTAATTCAAGTTTTTTAAATTCAACTGTAACTTTATTTACACAATCTTTGTTTAAGTGTTGTGTGTCTTTGGTTGAATTGACGAAGGTAGCAAATTAAGAGGAACAATGATGTTCTGAATTTTACAAAAAATAGCTTATATTTGGCTTCGTATTATTGAAATAAGATGAAGAAAAACTCAATTAAAGGATTATTTGCCATTGCATTTGTCGCTACAGTGATGATTTTTAGCGGATGTAAAAGTAAAGATCCGTCTATTTTAAAAGTATTCGTTCGTTCAGAAAATAACGAGTTAGTTGCAAGTGCAAAGGTTGTTATTATTGGAGATGTTAACTCCAACCCTCCTACTATGGCATACGTTGATACAGTTGTAACGAATCAATCAGGTTTCGCAGAATTCAACATGGATGATTATTTTAATAATTCAGGTGAAGAAACGACTGGTTATTTTGATATAATAGTTAAAAAAGATATAAAAACAGGAGAAGGTCGCATTCGTTGTAGACAGCATATTACAGCTGTTGAAACAGTATTTTTCCCCCAATAAAAACAGAAAACATGAAAACTACATTTAAAAAATACGCACTTCTTTCATTGCTTGCAGTAATGGGATTGGGACTTTCTTTCGGATGCAGAAAGAAAAAAGATACAATTGCAAAGATCTATGTTCAAGATATTTCCAACCAATATGTAGCTGGAGCTACTGTGATATTGTATGGTAAGTCAACAACAAATCAACCTGCGAATGTTGTATTATATGATACAACTGAAACAAACTCATCAGGTGTTGCGATTTTTAATTACAACGATGTTTACCAATTAGGTCAAGCCGGTGTTGCTGTACTTGATATTAAAGCGTACAAAGACGGTGCAAACGGACAAGGTATCATCAAAGTAGAAGAAGAAGTTACTTCTGAGGAAACTGTTTACATTCAGTAAAACGATTTTTTAGTTAAATAAGGGCGAAAGCCGTTCCTGTGTTCTTACATTGGAGCGGCTTTTTTTATTTAGCAGAATATTGAATTTCGGAATCATCCACCAAGGCATCTCCTTTCATGCGCAAGAACAATTGAATCAATGCCACTACATCTTTCTCACAATATACTTTAATGCGTTCCAAATCATTTTCTTCGTAGTATACACGTGCGACATCCGCACCTGAAATGTCATCCTTTGGAGTTGGAATTTGAAAAACATGACATAGTAAGGCCAAAGAAGTATATGCTTTATAATCACCAAATTTCCATAATTCCATCGTATCCAAATGCGAAATTTCCCATGGTTTTTTTCCTGCAATATCCAAAGCGGCAGGCAAGGTAATCCCATTGATTAGCATTCTTCGGCAGATATAAGGAAAATCAAATTCCTTGGCGTTGTGTCCACATAAAATATGAAAGGGTGTGTTATAACGATCATCTAAGAGTGCTTTGAATTGTTTTAGGAGTGTTTCCTCATCGTCATGGTAAAACGATTTTAAACGCATTTGTTTTCCAGTTCTCGTTTCGGAAACAATACCAACTGAAATACATACTATTTTTCCAAATTCAGCATATATACTAGCCCGTTCACCATATAATTCTTCAAACTGCTTGTCCTCTTTCTGCATGAAACGCGTCTTTGCTTCAAACAGTTCTTTTGATTTTTCGTCTAATGTGTTGAATTGATATACCTGTGGTACAGTTTCAATATCTAAAAATAACACTTTGTCTAATTGTACTTTTTCTAGCATTTTTATTTATTTGATTCTTGAAGATAAAGCAAAAAATTGGAATATCCATGTAAAAAGGTCAATTTTGTCTTAATTAAAACACCATGGCAGAAGAACTAATTCAAGTCAAAGGATCAAAAGTAGAACAATACGAAAACCTAATTCCTCAACTTAAAGCGTTGGTGGAAGGGGAGCAAAATCGTATTGCCAATCTCGCTAACATTACTGCAGCGCTGAAAGAAACATTTCATTTTTTTTGGGTGGGATTCTATCTTGTGGAGGGCAATGAATTAGTATTGGGACCATTTCAAGGTCCGATTGCTTGCACCCGAATTCGAAAAGGAAAAGGAGTGTGTGGCACCGCATGGGAACAAAAACAAACTTTAGTAGTGCCTGACGTGGATGCATTTCCTGGTCATATTGCCTGTAGTTCAATTTCAAAAAGTGAAATAGTGGTTCCTATCTTTAAAAACGGTCAAGTCGTTGGGGTCCTTGATGTTGATAGTGAAAACTATAATACATTTGATACAAACGATGCTCATTATTTAAATCAGATTTGTCAATGGCTTTCCGATTTAGTTTAATTCTTAGCTCCCTCTTACTTCTTGTAAGTTGCGCTCAAATAGGCACCTTAACTGGTGGTGATGAGGATCTCATTGCTCCTATCCCCAGCAACATAACACCACCTCAAGAAACATCTAATTTTTCGGGCAATTCAGTCGAATTTACATTCAAAGAGTTTGTTTCACTTAACAATCCGCAACAAAACATCTTTATTGTTCCCGCAGACGTAATACCTACTGCGTCATTGACTAAAAAAACACTGACGGTTTCGTGGGGAGATTCTTTAAAACCAAAAACAACGTATGTATTGTACCTGAATAATGCAGTAAAAGATGTTTCTGAAGGAAATGATTCTTTGATGACCTACGTCTTTTCAACAGGAGCTAATATTGATTCACTTACGTATCAAACCCGTGTACTGAATTCACTCACAAACGAACCTATATCAAATTGTTTAGTTGGACTTTATAAAAATGAAGCTGATAAACGTCCCTACTATTTTGCAAGAACAAACAATTTTGGAAAAGCTAATTTCCGTTACTTAAAAGCAGGGTCTTATCACGTAAAGGCGTTCAAAGATGAGGACAAAAATATGGAGGTGCTTCCTTCCGAACAAATAGCTTTTCTAAGTGAGGCGCTTATGCTGGACTCGTCTCAAATTGATTCTGTCCCATTAAGACTTTTCACCCCTGCCGCTGCAAAAATTAGCACCTTTACATATTTGGCACCAGGTTGTTTTAGTGTCGGTGCAAAATTCGATTTAAATCAAAGTCAATTCACCTTAAATGGCAAAGCAATTAACGACGAAAATAGTCGATTTATAACAAGTGATTCTTTACTCATCTTTACTAAAGTCGACACTATTTCATCATTTCAACTTATTGCCAAGCACACTTTATCAAGCGATACGCTATCTCTGCGGGTTTCATCAAAAGAAAAACTTGTACCGCTGAAATTAAGTACGGGCAAAACAGACAATTCTTTTGGTCCTCATCAAGAAATAATTTTTCAACTAAATGATAAGATTTCAGCTATTGACACTTCTAAAATAAAGTTGTTTACTACAAAAGACTCGAGTGAACTAAAAATTCAAGCGGTCTCATTTAAAGACAACCAATTGATAATCCAATTTAATCGCACAGATGTAAAACAAGTGAAGGTCGATTTTGGTGTAGCCTCTATTATTACTGAAAATGCTTCTCTATTAGTGCTTTCATCTCATTTATTGAACATAAAATTAGAAAAGGATTTTGGTGCAATCGATGTTAAATTATCTGATTTCGAAACGGATTTACTTGTTGAATTGTATTTGGGAAAAGAAAAGATTGAAACCATCCAAACAAAAGAAAAACACTGTCGCTTCGAAAACTTAATTCCTGGTGATTATTCGTTTGTGGTTGTTGACGATAAAAACAATAATGGTCGATGGGATACTGGTGATTTAAAAGAATCAATACAACCAGAGCAGGTTTACCTATTTTCCACCCCCTCAAAAGTTCGTGCAAATTGGGAAATTGAAGTTGAACTCAATGCCAACAATTAATGCAAAAAGCACCCATTGTTCAAAAGTCCTTTAGTTCATGGAAAATAAAGTTGGCCATACTGTTGGGTGTTGGTATATCGCTGTGGATGTTATACCGGGGAATTTCTGAAGAACGCTTTATCCCTGTTGAAAATAAAAGTGGAGATTATAATTGGATAGATGCCAACGGAGATGGTAACGTTAATTCAAACCTGTCTGCAGAATTTATTGCTGTTCCAAAAGGGGACTATGTAAAACAAACATTTACATATGCGCTTTCTGCCATTCGATGGAATTCAAAAACATTCTTATGGTTGGGTGTTGCACTGCTTTTTATGGTTGGTCGCGACTTCTTTTACATGCTTCGAATTCGTCTCTTAACAAAAAAGGAACTGACTTGGAAGTCTAGCTTTTCAGTCATTATGTTATGGGAATTTGCTTCTGCACTTTCTCCCGGAGTGGTTGGAGGAGCGGCAGTAGCCATGTTCATCTTGAAACGTGAAAAGATTGCTCTAGGTCGATCAACTGCTATCGTTCTCATTACAACACTCTTTGACAATCTCTTCTACATCATATTAATCCCCTTCGTCTTTCTTTTTATAGGTCAAGCTGATTTATTTCCAACAGAAACGGCTGGTTCGCTCACTGTTCAATATGTTTTTTGGATTGGTTTTTCTGTTATACTTTTTCTGAGTCTTTTTCTTTTCACAGCTATTTTTATTGCTCCCCAATTAGCAGGTAAACTTCTCGTAACGATATGCAGACTGCCTTTTTTGACTAAATGGCGCGACAGAGCAACGAAAACGGGAGAAGACATCGTTCTTGCGGCTACAGAATTTAAAAAAGAGAATTTGTTTTATTGGATTAAACTATTTTTAATAACCTGCGGAAGTTGGATTTCAAGGTACTTGGTTATCAACGCTGTACTTCAAGCGTTTTTAGTCCTTGGATTTATGGATCACATACTCATCCTTGGAAAACAATTGGTGTTGTGGTTGTTTATGTTGATTAGTCCAACACCTGGTGCGAGTGGTGTGGCTGAATACGCCTTTGGTGAATTACTTTCGGGTTTTAGCGAATCGGCCCTTTTGCTTGCTACAATGGCGATTATTTGGCGCTTAATTTCTTACTTTCCTTATTTATTTATTGGAGCTGTTATGTTGCCAAGATGGTTGGGGAAGAAGAATAAAGGGTAAGGAAAAAAGAGCATCCTTCTGCAGGCTCAGGAACCAGAGTGTTCTGAACAATTGAGCTTACGTTTTCGTGGGGGCTAGTAATTTATATCCTGAAGAAATAGCAACAATTAATAAAATCACGAGCCATTCTGGTGGGGCGATAAATGAAAAAACCCCGAAGGCCAAACCGATAAAAGCAAGCAGTATAATGTTTGCCTTTTTATGTTCTTTCCACATGGCTTGCAGGTTGATTGTTCTGAATAAACCGGGCATCAAAAATTCCATTTTATATTTCTGGTAGGCAACAAAAATTAACAAGGGAAGCAAGATATAACCTTGTTCTATTCCCATATCTTTATACGACCAAAATGCAATTGCTTCTTGTTGAAAATCAATAGTAGGATGTAATTCTTGTACCGCAAGGTGGATTAAAATGCAATTTACAACAAAGAGTACTGTACTTAGAATTCCTTGTTTATACCAAATAGATTTGTCTTCCGTTGTTCTTTCTTGCAGTGTTTTTTTAGTTTTCAAGTTTATAACAACCTCGCCAAGCAGTATGTCAATGATGTAAAACAGAAGTATAAAGTACAGACTCCAATTCCACAGGAAAAACCCTAGAAGTGGAATTACTGCATCGCCAATTAACTGAATGTATTTGGGTTGAATTTTCATTTATCGCAAGGCATCCGCTTGAATACGAGAAACTTCAAATTCTGGATTGTATTTCAATGCCTTACCATACGATTGAAGCGCTCGAGTTTTGTCACCTTGTGTTTCGTAGCAAAGACCAAGGTTATGCCATGCTTCTACAAATCGTGGTTCGGTTTGAAGAGCAGAATTGTAATAATAAATTGCGCTGTCGAGATCTTCAAATGTAAATTGCTGAATATATCCAATTTGAAAAAGTGCTTCGTAATAGGAAGTGTCAATTTTGATCATTTTACGATAGATTGGCAAAGCACCATCTGTATCACCAAAAATTTGTTTTGCATACGCCAATGCATAAAGCACCTCCGTATTTTTGGGTTGTAATGTTGCAGCGGTTGTGAAGTATTCAATACAAATTGCATTTTCCTCCGCCTGATAAAGCGAACCAAGCATCACATAAGCCTCATAAAATTTTGGGTCTTGTTGAACCGCCGTTTCATAAGAAGACTTCGCTAAATCAATTTTTCCTAAGAACATATAATTTGTCCCCTTCAGAACATACGCATCTCGGTAACGAGGATTCATTCTTAAGGCTGTATTGATATACTTGAAGGATGTTTCAAAATCTTGTTGTTGACTGTAAGTAGATGCCAAACCAATTAGACCTTTTAAGCTCTTAGCGTCACTCTTAACGATTTTCTTGTATTGCTCCTGTGCCAACATTACATCAGCCACAGATCGATCCGGACGATTGTTTAATACATCTGCATATAGCATGCGTGCATCCATGTTCGAAGAATCCAATCGCAATGCTTTCGCGCCATCGGCCATTGCCTTATCAAATTTCAAATCTTTCAACATTTTATTTCCATGCTTCACCAATAACTGTACAGAATCTGGAAATAAAACCAATAAACTATCTAAATCTTTTGGAAGTGATTTTGTTGGTTTTCCGTCTCCACAAGAAATAAAAAACAGAGGCAATAAGAAAAATAAATACTTCATGTGCTAATTTAAAACTGAGCAAAGAAACAAAGTTAAATTAATTTGTGTGAAACAATGAACTGTGCAGTCGTTCAATTCATCCGATTAGAATAAAAAGCACTCGTTTAAAGTCTTGGCTTATAGAAAAACTGTAAATTTGTAATATGAATAAGTCAAAAATTCTTCTGCTTTTACTAATCACACTTTTTATAGGTGATTTAGTTTATGGACAAGGGTGTTCACAGTGTAAAATGCTTGCTGAACAAGGAAGTGAATTAGATGAAGCGTCCTTTGGAAGTAATATCAATACAGGCATTCTTTACCTAATGATAATTCCCTATTTGATTATTATGTTTTTATTCAGAAAGCGCATTTTTACATTTGTACGCTCTCTGATTAAACGTTAATTATCTTCTTCTTCCTTTAAATAGTGCGTGACTTAGATTCGTGTACGATAATGAGAATTCCAATGAACCTCCCGAATACGCTTTTCTCAAAGCAGAAATAGTGATATCGTAAGAAACACCAAACTTAAACCCTTTGAAATCCACCATTACTGAAGGAGCAATAGCATCCTTGTGGCGATAATATGCTCCAAATCCAACAAAGGCATCCTGATAGTTTCCAGTGATTTTTGTTCCATCAGAAAAACGATAGCGCAACATTGCTCCAATTATAGTTTCCTTGTGTGGACCTTGAATTACCTGAACAAGACTTGCATCATATGCTATTCTCGATCCAGCAATATCACCAATGATATTTGCATGACCAATCCACTTTCGGTATAAACGATCACCATCAACGGTCGCATACTTCAAATAAGGTCGATTTAAATTATATCCAGAAAAACCAACTTGTAGTTTGAAATCATTATTACGTTGAAATGAATTTTGTCCCGCATCATAGGTATAAAACAATCCTGCACCAGCGTCAATGTATCGGAAAGAAGTTGAATTATTTGCTTCACCTGAAATAATCGTTTGATCAAATCCAGTTCCATTCCATTGGGATGCCCAATTCAAACGAGATAAATCCGCATTGCGCGATGCAAAACCACCCTGAATACCAGCAGAAAAAATATGTCCGTTTCCAGCAGGTAAGATTCCGCTTAACGTCAATGAACCTTTTTGCATTCCAAACTTTGAATCACCTCCAATATCATTGTAAAAGGAAACACCTAAACCCAAATGCGCTTTATCGTTCATTCTTGATTTTCCAAAATTGGCATCCGCCGCAATATTGGTAGTCATAAATTGTGTGCCCGCTCCAAGCCATTGGTTGCGATGATTTATAATAACGCGTTCCCATCCATCATAAACTCCAGCAGCTGCAGGATTGATTAATAAAGGCGTTTGCGCTGTTTGCGTAAAGTGGATGTCTTGCGCAGATAAACCCGCTGCAAGAAGAACCGAAATACTTAATGATAACAAACGCATAATTAACGAATTAAAGTGATGTTACCTGAACGTGTTTCAGAAACTCCTGTGTCGAATTTCACTTCTAGCATATAAGCATAAACTCCTGCATTACATTCTTTACCATCGTACGTTCCATCCCAAGTGAATGTTTTATCGCTAGTTTGAGCAATTTTATTTCCCCAACGATCATAAACTGAGAACGTAAACGAAATTACATCCCTACCAACAAATAATATTAACTCATCATTCATTGCGTTTCCTGTTCCATTCGGAGAGAAACCTGTTGGTATAAAGAATCCTAAACCACAATCTGGAGCTGAATTATTTGGATCACATTCATCACATGGGTCAGTTCCATTTGTTGTTTCAAGACCATCAGCAAGACCATCACCATCCGTGTCTGCATTTGTTGGACTAGTACAAGACACATTTTCTTGAGCGTCTGTTAAACCATCGCCATCTGTATCTACTTGACAATCAGATGATGAATCATCCGGGTCACATGGGTCTAAAGGATCAGAACCTGACGCAACTTCACTTCCATCATTGATACCATCACCATCTGTATCAGGATTGGTTGGGTCCGTTCCAGGAGCCGTTTCTTGTGCATTTGTAAGCCCATCACCATCTTGATCACAAGGACCTGCGTTGATGTTTGGTATACAAGGGTCAGTATTAGCTGGATCAGCCTCATTATTTACTCCATCGCCATCTGTATCAGTAGTAGATGATTCTAAACCATCAATTATTCCGTCACCGTCTGTATCTAATGGATTCGCGGGATCAGGACCAATTTCAGCACAATCATTTTCACCATCTCCATCTGTATCCGGGTTGTTTGGATCTGTTCCAGCTGCTATCTCATCTACATTTAAACAACCGTCTCCATCTAAATCTGGATTATCGATAACAAAAACAGCAACGATATTTTCTGGACCCAAAATATTAATAGCATTCGTATCTTCAACAATACCAAGGGCCATTGGACCAGTTGTAAATTCCCAATGATCGAATATAAAACCGGGATTCGCTTTCGCAATTACATTCGTACTAATTCCACCAAAATATTCTGTTGCCCATGGATAAGTTGGTGCCCATAAAGAATTCACTTTAATTTCTCCAGCCAACGGAGGAGTCACATTGAAAGTTAC
>JAIOZF010000040.1 GCA_021740745.1 Crocinitomicaceae bacterium
TTAAAAACAAATAAGTTGAAATGAAAAGAAGAATGAACATTCACACAAAAAACACACTAAAAGCGATTATAGTTATGGCTTTGAGCTCAAGTTTTAGCTATGCGCAGAGTATTTCTCCGCAATCTATAAATAGCAGCGGAACGTCAATGGCTCAAAGCAATGGTTCTTTGAGCTTTACAGTTGGAGAATTGGTAGTGTTGAGCCAAACTGATTCTGATGGCAACACGCTTGGAGGAGGTTTTACATCTGGAGCAACGATTTCCACAGCAAGTATACAAGAACCAAATGGTGCGGTACTGAATGTAAAAGTTTTCCCAAATCCAACGACCGATTTGATTACAGTGGCAATTCAGGAAACCAAACTTTCAAGCGTTGAGATTGAGATTACAGATATAAACGGGAAAGTCATTTCCAACGAGAAATATGCTGGTATTTCCAATAACATTGGTATTAACTCAGCTTCATGGAATACGGGGACTTATTTTCTTAAGTTAAAAGGAGATAACAATGAAGTTCTCGGAATTTATAAAATCGTTAAACAATAATTTTATTCATCAGAATAGAAAAAGAGTGGTGTCAATTGACACTTTTAAGAAAAATTAGAAAAAATAAAAACACATGAAAAAGATAAGTTTACTTCTCGCATTTTGCTTAGCAATTTTAACAGTTGCACAGGCACAGATTCCACCCCAAGCTATGAACTATAGTGCAGTAGCGCGCAATGCAGCTGGACAACCAATTGCAACAGCAACTATTGGAATACAAATTAGTATTTTAAAAACTTCCACCTTAGGAGCGGTTATGTATTCCGAAAATCACTTTGTAAATACAGATTCTTTTGGTTTATTTAACTTGATCGTTGGTGCAGGAGCTGTTCAAAGTGGAAGTATGAATTCCATTCAATGGAGTACCGATAATTTTTACCTCAAAGTAGGTATGGATATTAACGGTGGTACCAATTTTTTAACGATGGGTACAACCCAACTTTTGAGTGTGCCATATGCGCTTCATGCCGCTACAGCGGATAGTATTACTGGAGTTGCAATGGATGGCTCGGAAACGGTAATTATTGCCGGAAGCGATGTGACAATCACTGGTTCCGGAACTACCGCAGACCCTTATATTGTGAACGCTGCAGGAGCCACTCCGGGTACTATCCCTACTTTAACAACTGGTGCTGTTCAAGAGACTATTGAATTGTTTGGTAGTTCTTCCAGTTTATATTTAAAAGTAGCCCACACAGTTTCGAGTGATGGTGGAGAAACAATTGTGAGTCGGGGTATTTGCTATAGTACATCACCAAATCCAACAACAAGCGGAAACGTTAGTCCATCTGGTTTCAATAATTGGGTAGGTTCTGATACGAGTTTTATGTACATTATTCAGCCAAACACAACCTACTATATTCGTGCTTTCGCTGTTAATTCAAAAGGAACTGCTTATGGGAATGAGGTTTCATTCACCACAACAAATGTGCAGCTAGCAACCCTTGTTACGGATCCGGTTTCTAATTTTAGTTTTAACCCTGATGGATCCGTAAATACCGATTTAAATAGCCAATTAATAAATGATGGAGGCCAGCCTCCTGTGCTCGGTTTTTGCTATGCAACTTCTCCTAATCCAACACTCAATGATTTTGTTATTTCCACCTACACATCACTTTCGACCTCATTATTAAATTTGGCACCGAATACTACCTATTATGTAAGAGCATATGGTACTAATATTGCAGGAACAGCTTATGGCAACCAGGTGATGTTTACAACGCCTCAGGTTCAGCTTGCAACAGTTGAAACGTATCCTGTAACTGATATCTATGTTTCGCAGCCATTATCTAGCAATACATATTTTACTTGTTTGTCGGGAGCAATAACAAATAATGGTGGTACTTCGTTTACAAGTTTTGGATATTGTTATAGTACAAATCCGAATCCTACCACTGCTGATATACTAGTTGTTCCTAATGCTAATAATTCTAATTGTCTCACTACTTACTTGGAATTGCAGCCTGGTCTCACATTTTACTTAAGGGCTTACGCCACAAATGCTGCAGGAACAGCTTACGGGAATGAGGTTGTTTTTTCTACTCCGGGAATAACTATTCCTGAGCTAGTTACTAATCCTGTAACAAACATACAATCTACTTCGGCAACACTGAATGGAGAAATCATCAACTGGGGAGATGATCCTTGGTTTGGTATGGGTGGTTACAATGGAGGTGAATTTGTGGTGAGTACAAATCCAAATCCTACAACAAATGATATGGTGTTTTATTCGAATATTGGAAATGGTTACGAAGGAGTTCACTCGGTAGATGTATTTGGTTTAATGCCCGGGACAACATACTATGTGCGCTGTCATTCAGCAAATAGTGCAGGAGAGGTATATGGCAATGAGGTTAGTTTCACAACATTACCATAAGTTAATCAACGAACTCGTTGTATAAAATCGTGAAGAATTAATCGCTGTTAAACAGAAAAATATAACCTTAAGACTAGGCAATTACTTCCTTCAAATTGGAGAAAAGAAAACGCCAATTAAGTTGATTAAACAATAAACCAAAAAATCCCCATCCTAAAAAGAATGGGGATTTTTTTATGTGTTCTATAAAGACTATTTATATTCCGGAAACAAACTGACCAATCCTTCTTCCGAAGCTTCACAAATACCGCGTTCTGTGATGATTTTTGTAACCAAATGTGCTGGTGTTACATCAAATCCATAATTGCTTGCTTGCGTTGTTTCTGGGCAAATCAATACGGGTTGAATTTTTCCGTTTGCTCCTTTTCCAATCATGTAACGCACTTCATCTTGGTTGCGTTCTTCAATTGGAATTTCTTTTAATCCATCGCGAATTCTCATGTCCAAGGTTGTTGAAGGCAAAGCCACGTAAAATGGAATGTTATTATCCTTTGCAGCCAATGCTTTTAAGTACGTCCCGATTTTATTGGCAACATCTCCGTTGCGCGTTGTGCGATCAGTTCCAACAATTACCATGTCAACCATTCCATGTTGCATAAGATGTCCACCAGCATTATCTACAATTAGTGTATGCGGAACTCCGTGCTTTGTTAATTCGTAACATGTTAGGTTCGATCCTTGATTTCTTGGTCGAGTTTCATCCACCCAAACATGCACTTTTAAACCTTTTTGCATGGCTTGATAAATTGGAGAGGTGATTGTTCCCCATTCAACACAGCCCAGCATTCCAGCATTACAGTGTGTAAGAATATTCACTACTTCACCTTTCTTGCGATTTGAAATCTCTTCAATTAATGGCAAACCATGCACGCCAATCATGCGACATGTTTCCACATCTTCTTCTACAATTGCAGCAGCAGCTTCCCACGCACATTGCAAGAAATCGCCTTCGCAATTATCTAACGCAACGCGCATTTTATCTAAGGCCCAAAATAAATTTACTGCCGTTGGACGAGATGCTCTCAATTCAGAAAATGCTTGATCTAAAAAAGAACCATCCAATTCATCCTCGATCATTTCACGAACCGCCAAATAAATTCCATACGCCGCAGTTGCTCCAATTAAGGGCGCTCCACGAACCGTCATGTCTTTAATTGCTTCTTCCGCATCATCGTAAGTTTCGAGTTTTACAACCACAAACTCGTGCGGTAATTTACGTTGATCAATTACTTCTACATAACGATCTTCGGTAGTCCATATAGTGCGGAAATTGCTCATAGTCGAAATTTGAGGATTTGAAAAATTAAAGATTTGATAATTTAGTTTATTTCTATTTCTGTGAAGTCGGCAACGGTTTGTGGCCAATTACTTTCAGTTCCTGGTCGCACGAGCTGCACTGTTTGCATTCCTGCTGTTTGAGCAGCTTCTAATTCTTCAGTGATATCAGACAAAAACAAGACCTCACTTGGAGATAGCGCTAATTCATCTGCGATTTTGGTGTATGTTTCAGTTTCTCGCTTCCCTCCTGTTGTTGTATCAAAATAATGCGCGAAAAAGGGAGTTAAATCACCCGCTTCACTGTAACCAAAAATCAGCTTTTGAGCAGCGATTGAACCTGAAGAAAATACACCTAACGAAAGACCACTTTTTTGCCATTTCTTCAACGCATCGGCAACTTCTGGATAAACATGTCCTTTAATCTCACCGTTCATGTAGCCTTTTTCCCACAGTAAACCTTGCACAGTTTTCAACGGTGTTATCTTGCGGTCCTCTTGGCTCCATCGATAAAGAATATTGATAATATCATCAACTGACTGCAATTTTCTGCTTTCCAAGGATTGTGATAAATCGACCGTTTGCTTGAATGCTCTTTGAACTTCATCTAATGCTACCATTGATCTTAATTCACCAATGTGCTCGCGGAAATAGGGAAACAATACATCATAAACAAACTTTACAGAAGTCGTTGTTCCTTCAATATCAGTCAGGATGTATTTTACATTTTTAAAAGTCATGGCACAAAGATACGGTACAATTATTAATTCAGAATTAGGAATTTCAAGGGATTCAATTCGCCGCAAGGAATTATTTGAAAGTATATTGAAAAGTAAGATAAAAAATGGGCTCACAAAATTAGATAAGATAGATCCTTTAACATTTCTCATCTTTGGAATTTTTGGATTAGAATCTCAAAAACTATTGTATATTGGATAGATAGTTGTATTTTAGCTTGTTTTTTAAATCAAACAGGCACCTGTTTTCAAAATGAAATGGTCATTCTAGGAAATGTTTTCAAAATTACATTTTCGTAAAATTTTCATTTTCATGATAGTCCTCTTGATGAACATTTTTCATATTTTCAACCAATATGTTGAGAATATGGTGACGATGTTAAAATAAAAATGAATAAACTTTTAAACTATACCATGCTATGAAAAAATGTCGAACATTTTGTGTTCGGATGATTATGCTACTGCTTTTTTTTAATGCCAATTTTTCGATTGGTCAAGCAATTATTCAAGTACGTGTAATATCCGTTCAAGCCTTATTAAATAGAGATTGTGATGGTTTCTTAACAGGAAATAGTGATTTTGTGTGGGAATTTACCGGAACCGACAATACTTTAGGGTTTACCAATAACAATCCAGCATTATTTGGGGTTTTAGGTTTCAACTATGCCTACCAAAATGGCAATAATGGACCCTATACCATGTCAACACCTAGTGGTCAATTTTCGCCAAGTAACGGAACTTTCTTTGATCACCAATATTTGTGTGCCACCGATGTCCCAACTCAAATTAATCTCGGATGGGAAGGTTATGAAAATGATGATGTCGGAAACTATGATGTCTTAGGTTTAACGGATGGAGAGACTGGAATACAAAACGTCACAATGGCTGTTCCTGCTGCTGTCGGCAGTTTAAATTATGTTTTTACTGCAAATAGCACTGATGGTGGATGTTCGCAGAATTATCAGATTACATTAGAAGTTATTCGTTTGCCGTTGATTGTAAGTTATTTAGAAGATGATATTTGCGATGCAGCATCTTTAGCCTTTAATACAACTTACACATATGGTTGGTGTAATTATACATTAGAGCCGAATGAACCTGCAGCAAGTGATGTCCAAGCGAGCGGTTCAGGATGGTTTAGTTTCGTTGCGCCTGCTAGTGGTGCTGTTGAGATTACTTCTGATCTTGGAGGAACGGAATTAGGAACGTATTTTGAAATCTATCATGCCGCAGATAATAATTCTTGTGCAACAGGGATCCAACCAATTACAGGAGCTTTAATTAAAGATAAATTTGAGTACTTATCGCACATCGAATTTTCTGATGGTACTGATTTTTTAGGGATTGACCCTGAGGCAGAAATTGTTCTTGATGCGTGTGATCCTGTTTCTCCCTTCAGTTATCAGAAATTAATTCCAGGACAAACTTACTACGTTCAATTTACAGCTGACGATGCTGCTGATCGCGGATATTTTCAGATTCGAGTGAATAGCTTTGGTGGAAGTGCACCTAATTTGGAGGATATCCCGTGTTTATCAGGAACTGTTTCACCAGGAACAACCGTTATCACGTCGGCTTTAAGTTCACCGGTAACAGCCAATTTATCTTTTGGGTGTGCGCTAGATGGTGGGAATGATTTTGGTGAGACTGGAGATGTGCATACTTCTTCAGATCCAAATGAATACCATGCGTATGATTATGATCACGTTGGTGCTAATAATAATGACGTGAATGAAAGTGTTTGGTTGAATTTTATTGCACCGAACAATGGTCGTATGATTTTTGAAACAGATTATCAAAGCACCATTTTTTCTGAAAGTTCAGCATTATTTGGATATGATGACCGTTTTTCGCCAGGAATTCCTTCAGATTATTCATGTGCAAATCTTGAAGTATTGTATGCTGCAGATGGTGGCTTGAATGGTTTTCTAGGAGGTGCTTCTCAAAGTGCGCGCATTGATGCACGTTGCATGGAGCCAGGTTACAAATATTTTGGAATGGTAGATCCTGCGAACGGTTTAACACTTTTAAATTCACAAAATATTAATAATTGGTTATACGATCCATCGGTTGTTGATCCAGTAGTTAATCCTCCAGGGAACGATATTCTTTGTTTAACGACAATCGACCCATTATATGAAGTAGTTGTAACGCCAGCTGGAGTAACTCCTCCTTTTCAAGCTGTTGCTGGAACAAACGAATTTGCATGTAGAGAATATTTAGCGGGTGAACCAGCAATTGATCCTTTACCTGCAAATTGTGCGAATCAAACTGTATGGCATTATTTTATTGCTCCTCCTTCAGGTTCAATTGAAATGAATATTAGAGCCTATATTGGAATGAATCTCTTACGTTATTCTGTTTATGAATTATTAAATGGAACTGAATGTTACGGTGGATTAAATCCTGCAACCTATACTACAGATGGAACACAAACAACATCAATCATTACACCTTTACTTCAAGGTTCAGCGGGTTTCACAGGTAATCAAGAATCGATTTGTTGCTTGACACCAGGTAAAATTTATGCTATTCAACTAGATGGTGGTTCTCCAGGCGATGAAGGTCAATATATCATTGAATACATTAGAGAGGTTGCTAGTGATGCGGGTGATATTTTTGTTGAATTGGCGAATGGAAATATTATTGACGTTGCTTCAACAGATACTGCATTTGTTTGTTTTGGAGATACAATGTCACCAGGAATTTTGTTAAATGGAATAGGTTTAACAACACTTGATATTCCATCTTGTTTACAATTAGGTTATGTAATTCATTCAACGAATCCTGTCCCTGATCCTGTAGCAAATACTGGATTTACCTATATTGATTCGGTTCAAACTGCAAATGGTGTATTTGTTAATAATACAAACGGTTCTGGAACTTTCGGAAATCCACTTTTTAATCAGTTATATTATGTTTCACCAATGGCGGATGAACCTGCAAATTGGGGAGATTTAACCTGTATTAGTGCAACTGTTGAGAATGGTGTCCCAATGGTTTATTTACAACCTATTGTTCCGGTCTCTAGCTATAACAACGCCTTGTGTGAAATCACTTTCTCAAGCTCAGGTGGTTTAGCTACCTATTATAATTCAAACTTCACATATACTATTCTGAATTCGACGAATAATATTGTTGCTACGGGTAGTTTTGCGGCTGGAGCAAATGTCGTTTTCCCAGTTCCTTCAGCAGAAATATATACCATTACAGTTTCTGATGGAGCTTGTCCTTATTCCTTCACCGTTGATGCTTCATTGTGTGCAAATCCATGTATCACAAATCCGAATGTAAACTTTGTTGCAACAACAATCTGCAATGGTGAAAGTATTTTCTTGGAAGGCGCAAATCAAACAACGGCAGGTTTGTATACGGATGTTTTTCCAGCTGCAAATGGTTGTGATAGTACAATTTATACAACTATTACTGTCATTGAACCTGTAACGTTTGATCAAACATTTACAATTTGTCAAGGAAGTTCAATTAACGTTGGAACAAGTACGTATAGCTCTTCTGGAATTTATACGGATGTGCTTAATGCAGCAAATGGATGCGATAGTACTGTTACCACAACCTTATTTGTTTCTTCAACATTAACTTCAAACTCAAGTGCTACAATTTGCCAGGGAGACTCCTATCTTTTTGGAACAACTAGTTTGACTGTTGAAGGGACGTATACTGAAACACTTGGTGCCCTTGGCGGATGTGATTCAATTGTCACATTGTTCCTAACAGTTCTTCCAATTGATACTAGCAATGTTTTTGTTTCCATTTGTAATGGTCAATCATATACTTTTGGTTCAACGATACTATCTACATCAGGAACTTATTTGGAAGTCTTAACTTCAGTGAATGGTTGTGATTCCATAAAACGCTTGTACTTGACTGTTAATCCAACGATAACAGCATCCATTACGGCAACAATTTGTCAAGGTCAAAATTATAGTTTCGGAAGTCAATCACTTTCTGCTTCAGGTACATATACGGAATTGTTCACTACACTTTCAGGATGCGATTCTCTCGTAACCTTGTATTTAAATGTGAATCCAATTTTATCTTCGTCTTTTTCAGCTACAATTTGTGCCGGACAAACCTATACATTTGGATCACAAGTATTGAGTACAGCAGGAACTTATCCGCAGCAATTTCAAACCGCTTCAGGATGTGATTCTCTTGTAACCCTTTATTTATTCGTGGACGATGCCATTGAGTTTTACAGAGATACAACAATCTGTGAAGGTGAAACGTATGTATTCGGAACTCAAACATTGACATTGAGTGGACTTTACGATGAACTGTTTCAAACGGCAAGTGGCTGTGATTCTATTGTACATTTAGAGTTGGCAGTGCAAAATTGCGATGGTCCATTTGAAATTAGCAACATCGTTACACCGAATGAAGATGGTCAAAACGATACATGGAAGATTTCAGATTATACACAAATTGCAGGTTGTGCGACTATAATCTATAACCGCTGGGGTCAGCCAGTATATCAATCGAATGATTATCAAAATGAGTGGGGAGGAACTAAAGACGGTGAACCATTGCCTGATGGCGTCTATTATTATTCCATAAAGTGTTCAGAAACTGAATACAAAGGAGCAATTAACTTATTCAGATTTAAAAAATAAGGAGCTATGAAAAATATAATAACTACTGGTTTAATCATGGCTTGTTTATTAATAAGCTCAAGTTCGTTTGCTCAACAAACGCCACAATCGAATGTATATTCGTATAATAAATATTCATTGAATCCTGCCTATGCTGGAGCAAGTGGTTGCACTGAAATTTTCTTTTCACACCTCAATCAATGGGTGAAGGTTGAAGGTGCTCCGATAACGAGTTTGTTCAGCGCAAATACACGAATTGGAAAATCACTTGGAATTGGTGGAAACGTATTGATTGATAAATTGGGTATGCTTCAACAAGTTGCAGCTTCAGGATCTATTTCTTATGGATTTACCATAGCAAAGCAACATAACCTGCGATTTGGAATTACTGGTGGCTATTATCAGTTTCGATTAAATCCAACTGGTGCAATTGCGTTTGACGTACAAGATGTAATTGTAAATAGTGGAAGTCAATCTTCGTCTTCCATCAATAGCGAAGTTGGGCTTCTTTATCAATTCAAAGGATTAGAACTGTCATTTGCATCGAAGCAAGTTATTCAGTCTTTTTCAAATTTTGCATACAATGGTTTAGATGGTTATGGTTTGAGAAGACACATGTTAGGTTTAGTTGGCTATAAATTTCAATTGAATGAAAAATTAAGTGTGAAACCATCTGTTCTATATAAAGGCATTAACAATACCAATCAATTTGATATTAATGCTGATGTAAACTATAAGGATTTAATTCACGGTGGAATCGGTTATCGAACACAAGTAGGATTGATTGGTAGAGTCGGAGTAAACATTCAAAATTTGTTTTTTATTGGTTATGCTTATGAAGTTCCAATGCAAAACATTGCAAAATACAGTTCAGGTTCGCATGAAATAATTATCGGATTGAAATTGTGTAAGAAACAAAAATCAGTTCCAGATTCACCTTACACAGAAGCACCGATACAAAAAGTGGATACAGTTTATGCAGTTGAATACAAAACGGATACTTTGATTGTAGAGCGAGTAGATACAATTTACATCAATGAAGGAAATGTGAAAACAATTTCTGATGAAGATGCCAATCGTGTGTTAGATTTAGCTTCAAGAAAATTAGAATTCGAGTATGATAAGGCTATTATTTTGAAGAAATCATATGGTGAATTGGAATCTTTAACAAATTTAATGCTGATAAGACAAGATCTAAGAATCCGCTTGGATGGACACACAGATAATAATGGAACAGATGAATATAATATGACATTATCGAAAAATCGTGTTCAAGCTGTAAAAGACATGCTTGTCTCCAATGGAGTTGATGCAAGTCGAATTGATCTATATTATTATGGTGAGTCAAAGCCAATTGCTAATAACGATACTGAAGATGGACAAGCAAAAAACAGAAGAGTTGAAATGCACTTTCTAAAATAAGCTTGATGCAAGATTTAAAAAAGGATGTAAGTGATTGCATCCTTTTTTTATGGAGATTTTTTTAATATGATCAAGACTTAATCCTTCTATATCTTCTTCCAGCGTTTCATGACTTTCCATCTGATGTTTTTAAAAACGCTCCTAAATAATTAAATCACAAACCTCGAATTCCAAATCTCAACTACCGAATCTCCCGTGCTGGTACAAAATTTGTAAGGGCATTGTAACTTTTAATTTAGTTTAGAAGACTTCCCGACAAATTGGAATTGAAAATTGAATCAAATGAAAACAGCTATACTCCTCTTATTGACAATCATCAGTCTACAATCGCATGCACAACAACGCTATCAAATTGGTGCATACATCCCTGTTGACTTTCCAGATAAGTCAATTATGCCTAAAATGAGTGTGAACAGTGGTTTTGGTATCGTTGGTGCATATAGTCCAATATATGGTTCACCATTCTTTATTGAATTAAAAGGGAGTTGGGGCACCTATTCTTCAAGAACAATTCAGCAAACGTATGAGTTCGGCAATGGATCTCAAACTACAACCGATGTTGCTTATACCAGTTTGATGAATAAGTATTTATTAGGGTTTAAATACATGATTGGTCAAGACTTTAGAGCAGTGCGTGGATTTATTACGCCGCAAATCGGCGTTTCAACATTTAAATCGCGCATTGTTATTGGGGATCCTCAGGACGTAGATGATTGTCAACGGCTGGATGCTGAAACAACACAACGATTTTCAGGTTTCGTCTATGGTGGAGAAGTTGGAGCTGAAGTCTCACTCGATCGTATTTTCACAAAAATAGCTTCAGAAAATCAACATAAAATTATGCTTTCCGCTAACTTTCTAGGTGGATTTAATCACTTCAAATACGTAAATGTTCGCTACATGGAAGATGCCGTTCAAGGGACACACGTTGGTCACGACGGCAATTCAATCAATGCTTCGTTTATCAATGTTTCAACGAATGAAATTCACGAGCACCAAGTCGCAGAATTGTACCACTCAGCACTAAGAATGTGGGGATTTAACGTAGGATATACACTCAATTTTTAATTCGGGATTGAAACTCTGTGAACTCAGTTTCTCCGTGGTGAAATAATGATTCAAACTGGAAACCTAAAATCTGCAAATTTCGTTTCGATATTGGAAGCTGTATAATGCGGCACCCATCCACTCATATCGATAAAAATTCGAATAGCTTTCACAAATGGATTGCTTTCACCAGCATCGAACCAATGCTTTGTCCCCGCAGGAACAGAGATTAAATCACCTTTTTCACAAAGTAGATTGAAAACGGGTTGGTTCTCCAAGTTAAACCAAAATATTCCCTGACCATCCACAAAAAAGCGAATTTCGTCTTCAGTATGGATATGTTCTGCCAAAAATTTAGCGCGAATCGCACCGTAATTCTCCGTCAATTTATTAATGGATATTACGTCCGCCGTTAAATAACCACCTTGTTCCATGAAAGGCGTCAAATCTTTACTGTAAGCCGCTAAGATTTCTTCTTGAGTCGCTTTGTCATCAAAAACTACATCACAGGTCCATTGATCAAAGAATACACCTCTTGAATTGAAAAAATCACGAATTTCTTTTGGGTCGCGGATTTCTGTATTTGTTTCTGGAATAGATAAAATGGCCATGATGTTGAATTTGGGTTTTAGGATTTGTGGTTATACAACTCACATTGACAAAGATACTCGAGCGATTCTAAATGTCGTTTTGCTTCAAATAGGTTTTTTCCCCAAGCATAGGTACCATGTTTGCGCATGATAAATGAGTGCTGTTGAATGGAATTACTTTCTTCTTTCAATGTTAAGCTAAATGCTTCCATGTCCTGGGTATTATCGAACACAGGGATAGTAACAGTGTTGTCGTGCGTTGTTTCACCGTCAAAGCCTTTTTGTACTTCATACCCTTCGAAAACAACAGCATTTTTCACCTTGCTTGACAGCACTACTGGGTAAACAGAATGACTGTGCAGTATGACTTTGGTTTCTGAAAACAATTCATAAATAACACAATGGATCAATGTTTCTGCTGATGGTTTCGCAGCGCTATAGTCACCCATAGCTTTCCCTTCAAGGTCAACCGTTATGAAATCATCCGCATGAAATTTCGATTTATCAATTCCAGATCGAGAGACCCAAATTTGTCCATTTTCATCTTTAAACGAATAGTTCGTCGATGTTGCTGGTGACCAACCTTTTGAATTGTAATGTCGAATTGTTTCGGCTAATTGCTCCTTTAGAATGTGCGTTGTCATTTTACAAAAATAATCAATGAATTATGAATGTAGAATTATGAGTTATGAATTAATTCAGAATTCCGCAATTATCAAAAAAAAACGCGTCTCCCTGTAGAAAGACGCGTTTACAACAATAAAACAAATCCGAAGACTTGTACTTGGGGAGCTCTTGATATTATTTGTTCAATTCTTCTTTTACCAATGCGGCAATCATCTTACCATCAGCTTTGCCCGCTAATTTACCAGATAAAACGCCCATTACTTTACCCATTTCTTGTGGTCCAGCAGCACCAGTTGATGCAATTGCAGCTCTCACTTCTGCACGAACTTCATCTTCAGACATCATTTTAGGAAGGTATTCTTCCAATACTTTTGCCTGAAACAATTCGTCAGCTGCTAAATCCTCACGACCTTGCGTAATGTAAATTTCGTATGTTTCCATACGTTGCTTGTGCAACTTCACACAAATTTTTATCGCTGTATCATCAGTTGCTTCTCCGTTTGCAGATGTAGCTTCTAACAACAACTTTGATTTGATATCACGCAACACTGCTAATTTCTCTTTGTCCTTAGCAAGCATTGCGTTTTTAATATCGGTATTAATTTTTTCTGTAAAGCTCATTTCTTTTTAGATTTTAGGACCCTAAGACTTCAAGATATTAGGACTTTAGGATGCTAAGACTTCAGGATATTAAGACTTCAGAATTTTACGATGTCTTGAGGTCTTGATGTCCTAATGTCCCAATTTCAAATACCTACTTAATCAACATTATCTCGTAGGATTTTAGGACTTAAAGACTTTAGGATGTTAAGACTTCAGAACTATATGATAGTCTTAATATCTTGAAATCATGATGTCCTAATGTCCCAATTTCAAATACCTACTTAATCAACATTATCTCGTAGGATTTTAGGACTTAAAGACTTTAGGATGTTAAGACTTCAGAACTTTACGATAGTCTTAATATCTTGAAATCATGATGTCCTAATGTCCCAATTTCAAATACCTACTTAATCAACATTATCGTGTAAGAAATTGTTGTTTCTCAATGTCGTTCCATTTTCATCTTCTGACAAACCAAAGCGGCTATATGTATCAGTTGAACTTGGATTTGAGCTATTCAATTGAATATTTCTTCTAACGAAAGCTGGTTCGTTTTCGAATTCAATGATACCATCTGCTTTTTTCAATTTAGCAGTGTATTCTTGAATACGAGACAAACGCTCTTGAGATTTCTTTTGTTGCTCTTCTGGAGATAAGATAGTTTTCGCTTTTGAATGATCTAAGTTTACTTTATCCATATCATCTTCTAACAAGAAACGAACTACTTCTTCCTTCGCAGGTTCAGAAACATTCTCGCTTACATTATTTGAAGGTGTTACTTCCCAATCAAAACTTAATTCAGCCTTCGGTTCTTCTACTTTAGTAAAGCTTACTTCTTCTGTTTTTGTAAAAGAAAAATCTTCAACCGACTTCGTTTCATTCTTGATGAAAGGCTCATCCAATGGTTTTTCAATCTCCGTTGCACCAACAAACGTATTTACTTGAGTTGGATTTCCAAGTGGAGATTTAATTTCATTTTTTGGCTCATCTTCTAATGTACGCATCTTTCTTTCTGGCGCTCTTTCAAAACCTGTTATTGGATTTGATTGAAAACCAGTAGCGATTAATGTTACACTTAATTTATCACCCAATGAAGCATCATAACCATGACCCCAGATAACATCTGCAGTAGAACCTGCTTCGTCCTGAATAAAGTCTGTAATGGTTGTGATCTCATCCATCAATACTTCTTTATCACCATACGTAATGTTCAATAACACGTATTGAGCACCACTGATATCATTATCATTCAAAAGTGGAGATAACAATGCTTCTTTAACAGCAATCATTGCTCTATCATCACCTTCAGCAGAAGCGCTACCCATAATGGCAACACCGCTATCTTTCATGACGGTATTCACGTCATTGAAATCTACGTTAATTGCACCAGTAACAGAAATCACTTCAGCAATTCCTTTCGCAGCAGTTGATAATACATTATCAGCCATTGAGAAAGCATTCCCAATTGATAAGTTTCCAGTAATTTCACGCAAACGTTCGTTGTTGATGACCAATAAAGTATCAACACTTTGACGCAATCTTTCTAATCCTTCTTCAGCTTGTTGTCTACGCTTACGTCCTTCAAAACTAAATGGAACAGTAACAATCCCCACTGTTAAAATTCCAAGTTCTTTAGCTACTTGCGCGATAACTGGCGCAGCACCTGTACCAGTACCACCACCCATTCCAGCAGTAACGAAAACCATTTTAGTTTGGTTTCCTAATAAGCTGCGGATTTCTTCAATGTTTTCAATTGCAGCATTTTTTCCGATTTCAGGAATCGCTCCAGCGCCTCTTCCTTCTGTTAATGAAGGTCCAAGTTGAATTTTGTATGGAACTGGTGAAATGTCCAATGCTTGACGATCCGTATTACATACGATAAAGTCTACACCGACAATTCCTTGTCCGTACATGTGATTCACAGCGTTACTGCCTCCTCCTCCTACACCAATCACCTTAATGATTGAATTTGTGTCTTTTGGCAAATCAAACTCCATAATGTTGTTTTTTGTTGTTGTTTATTGTTGTTGTTTATTGTTGTAAGTTCTATTTTCTAATTCTTTTTTAGCCTCCGGTTGCTGAGCCTGACGAAGCATTAATCTTCGTCATCAAAAATACTTTTCGCATTCTTCACGATTGCATCGAAGAATGATCCACGTTTCTTTTCTGAGTGTGTTTTTACTTTACCTGCACTCGCCGCTTCTTGAGGAGCTGCTGTTGTTTTTCCAACTGCTTCAAATCCTTTTAGAACCAGACCAATACCGGTTGCATACATTGGACTTGTTAAGTTCTCGATGTGATTGTTATTTGCAAGGTGTTCGTTTGGATATCCAATACGTGTATCCATTCCTGTGATGTATTCAAACAATTGAGTAATGTGTTTCAATTGCGCTCCACCACCAGTTACTACGATACCACCAATCAATTTTTTGCTGTATCCTGAATTCAAGATTTCATAATGAACAAGATCAATGATCTCTTCCATTCTTGCTTGAATGATGCTCGCTAAGTTCAATAGAGTAATTTCTTTTGGATCACGACCATTTAAGTGAGGAATACAAACCACTTCATTGTCATGACTTTCTGAAGCCAATGCAGAACCAAATTTCGTTTTCAATAATTCAGCGTGACGCTTCATAATTGTACAACCTTCTTTGATGTCCTCTGTGATAACATTTCCGCCGAAAGGAATAACAGCAGTGTGACGAATAATTCCTTCATGGAAAATTGCAACGTCAGTTGTTCCACCACCGATATCCACCAGCACAACTCCTGCTTCTTTTTCTTCATCCGAAAGAACTGCTTCAGCGGAAGCAATTGGCTCAAGGATAATTTCTTTCACCTCTAATCCAGCTTTGTGGACACATTTGTGAATATTTAAAACGGCACCAACTTGCCCAGTAATGATGTGGAAATTTGCCTCCAATCTTCTACCTGACATTCCAATTGGGTCTTTAATTCCTTGTTCATTGTCGATAATGTATTCTTGTGGAAGAACAGTGATGATCTCCTCACCTGGTTGCATCACCAATTTGTACATATCTTCAACAAGCGCATCAATATCAATTTGAGAAATTTCATCCACGATTGTTTCGCGCGTATGAATTCCTCGGTGTTGTAAACTTTTAATGTGTTGTCCAGCGATACCAACATTCACAACGCGAATGTTCAATTCTCCTTCAACACGTGACTGAGCTTCTTCTACAGCCGTTTTAATTGATTGCACCGTTTTTTCGATGTTCGAAACCATTCCACGCATAACGCCAAGGGATTCACTTTTTCCCATTGATAAAATTTCAATTTTACCATGCTCATTTCTGCGCCCAACAAAACATGCAATCTTTGTTGTTCCGATATCAAGTCCTACTACAATCTGTGACATATCAATTATTTATTTCTTCCGTATAACCGTCTACTTTCTTACCAACAATCTGATTTTCATACTTCAGACTGATTTCATCGTATTTATTCCAACCTTCGTAAGGAACTGCTTCCTTGTAGAAAATCTCGAGTTTCTTGAATTTCTCTCGAACTTCTTCATCTGAATGGGCTGAACCAAATATGATTTTTTGATCTCCAACAAGCGGTATCAGTAGAAAGTCACCATTTTTCTTCAAGTGAATTTGGCCGATTAATGACTGCATGACGGGATCGTTGCAAACATAACTCGAAATTCGATACACATCATCTAACTTTCGAATACTTTTCAAGGAATCGTTGTTAATAATTTTATTCACATTTATTGAGTTCAATCGATCGGGAATATAACCGGTAACAACCGCAACACGAGCGGTATGTAGATTTGAAACTTTCATGATTACACCGTCCTCATCCAAGTAAAAACTTTCATTGTATTTATTGAAAATTCGAGCGATTGGTTTTCGAACAGAAATTTCAATCGTCCACTCATTTCCGATGCGCGTAAAAACTTTCACATCTTTTACTTCTGACATTTTTCGGATATAGTTTTCAATCGCCGAAACGTCCAACTCTTCATGTTTTTGTCCTGCATAAAAAAAACCTTTTCGCTTTAAGCGTGTATGCAACTCATCCTTCGTCAAAAACGCATGCTCCCCCTTTACATGGATGATGATGTTCGGTTTATCGACTTCTGTCGCGCGTTGTTCACGTTGAACCATGAAAATCAAGACAAGCATCCCGATCCCCATTGCTAACCACAAACCCTTTTTTAGCCAAGTCTTCATATCAGTGCATTTTTAAGGGGTTCAACAATGCGATCGATATCACCTGCACCAATTGTCAAGACCACACCAGATTCGATTTTTGAGAGATATCCTAATGCCTCACTTGGAGACAATAACATTTTAGATGGTGCACTAATTTTTTCGAGCAAGACATCACTTGTTACACCCGCAATAGGTTCTTCTCTCGCTGGATAAATTGGTAACAATATAACTTCATCCATCGCTGAAAGTTCCTCTGCAAATCCATCAAAAAAGTCACGTGTTCTTGAAAACAAATGCGGTTGAAATACACCCGTAATTTTCTTTCCAGGATAGAGTAAACGAACAGAAGAAACAAGTGCATGAATCTCTGTAGGATGATGCGCATAGTCATCAATATAGACTAAATCAGCTGTCTTAATTTTATATTCAAAACGTCTTTTAACGCCTAGAAAACTACTTAATCCCAAACGTATTTCTTCTTCACTCAAGCCTAAAAACTCGGTCAAAGCGATACATGCAACAGCATTCTCAGCGTTGTGTATTCCAGGTATTCCAAGCTGAACATTCGCCATGACTCCATTTGGAGTGCGCACATTCATTAAAAATTCACCTTCAATAAAACGCAAGTCATTTCCTGAATAATCGGCTGTTTTGGACTCAATTGCATAACTGATGGTCGTTGCTTTTGAAGAGACTTCCAAGCCTTCCTTTTTAACCAAACATCCATCCGATTGAATCAATTGGGCATACATTTGAAAACCTTCCAAAAAGACACTTGCGTCTCCATAAATATCTAAATGATCGGGATCTGTAGAAGTTATTATAGATGCAAAAGGTGTCAATTTCAAAAAGGAACGGTCAAATTCATCTGCTTCAATCACAGTATATTGACTCGTTGGATTTAAAACCAAATTCGAATTGAAATTAGTTGCTATTCCACCCAAAAAGGCATTGCATTTCAACTGAGATTCATTTAAGATATGGGCTAACATTGAACTAGTCGTTGTTTTACCATGAGTCCCAGCTACACCTAAACCTTTCGATTGTCGTGTTAACAATCCAAGTACTTCAGAACGCTTAAACAATTGTGCTTCTGCGTTTTGAAAGAACATTAATTCGCCTAAGTTCTTTGGAATTGCAGGCGTGTAAATAACCAATGTTTGTTCCTTTACCTTAAATTGTGTGGGTATCGAAGGGCCTAAATCCTCAAAATGCACCTTGATTCCTTCGTTTTGAAGTTCATCGGTTAAAGGAGATGGAGTTTTATCATAACCCGCAACTTCCCATCCAATTGCATTGAAGTAACGCGCCAAAGCAGACATTCCAATTCCACCAATACCAATAAAATAGGCGCGATTGAATTGAGATAATTGTATGTTGTCTAACTTGTCCATTGATTATTTGGCGATTTTTTCAATTTCATCAACTATTGATTCCGTTGCTTTCGGTTTTCCCAACTTGGCGATTTCAGCTGCTAATTCTGCTCGCAATGGCTCATTATCTATTAAACCAATTGCTGTAGGCATTAACTTTTCTTTCGCTTCAAGATCTTTTACTAAAAGTGCTGCATTTTTATCGACCAAAGCCATGGCATTTTTTGTCTGATGATCTTCCGAAACATTTGGACTAGGCACCAAAATAATTGGCTTGGCAATCAGGCATAATTCTGAAACCGAAATGGCTCCAGCGCGTGAGATAATGACATCTGCTATTGCGTATGCTAAATCCATTCGGTCAATAAACTGCACCATTTTGATGGAAGCAGTTTCTTTTCCGTTTAGTTGTTCTGACAAACTGTCGAAATACAGCTTTCCGCATTGCCACAACACTTGAACATTGTTGTCTTGCAATAAATTATAATGTTCCATCATTGCTTGGTTCAAGGTGCGTGCCCCCAAACTTCCACCGATGACTAATATTGTTTTCTTAGCCGAATCCAATTGATAAAAATCAAATGCCTCTTGGCGCTTGCCAGCAATGTTTACCATTTCAAAACGAACTGGATTCCCTGTCAATCGAATTTTTTCTTTCGGGAAAAAGCGCTCCAACCCTTCATAGGCTGTGCAAAGCGTATTTACATTCTTTGCAAGTAATTTATTTGTTTTACCTGGGAAAGAATTTTGTTCTTGCACCAAGGTTGGAATTCCTAGCATTGTTGCGGCTTTTAAAGTTGGCCCACTGGCATAACCTCCCACTCCAATTACCACTTGCGGTTTGAAATTCTTGATGATACTTCTTGCTCCTAATAGACTCTTGATAATTTTAAAAGGAAGTAAAAAATTGGAAAAGGTCAATTTACGTTGAAGTCCAGCGATTGTTAATCCTTCGATTTTATATCCAGCTGCGGGAACTTTTTCCATTTCCATTTTGCCTTTGGCTCCAACAAACAAAATTTCAGCAGAAGGATTGCGACGTTTGATTTCATCCGCAATAGCTATTGCAGGAAAAATATGTCCACCCGTTCCACCTCCAGAAATAATTACTCTATTCAAACTCATAGTGCTGCAAATTCATTGTTTGCCTCTTCTTTTTTACTTTTTTCTTGACGGTATGCGATGCTTTGAACGATACCTATCGCCACACATGTCATAATTAAGGCAGAACCTCCCATGGCAAGAAGCGGCATGTTTTGACCAGTAACAGGAAATACTCCTGTGCAAACTAACATGTTTACGGATGCTTGTGACAACAATAAAATTCCTATTCCTAGACAAACATACGTTTCAAAAAGTCGATCGGATCGAAGACCAATTCGAATGATTCGGAAGAGCAGAATCAGGTACAGCATCATTAATACTACTGCTGAAAACAAACCAAACTCTTCAACAAAACTGGCATAATAGAAATCGGCATAAGCTTCAGGTAAATATTCTTTCAATTTCCCATCACCCACACCTTGACCAATAAAAGATCCGTGGTAAATGGCCAATTCCGCATTTAATGCTTGCGCATTGTCGAGCACATTTTGGTCATCATCCATTCGATTGAGGATCCTGTTCTCCCAGGTTTCATATCGAGGTAAAAGGTTTAAAGCTGGCGCTGCCTTGTGTAATAAAACAATCAAGGAAAGCAAGGCTACTCCTCCTGAAATAGTGATAAATATTTTACTAAATGGAACTTTTCCAATAAACAAAATGGAGAGACTTATGGCAAAAAGTATTGCTGCCGTTGAAAAGTTATCTTTGACGATCAATCCACAAATAACGATGATCGGCAGAATAACAGGCCAAAAGCCTTCCTTCCAATTGTTGAGTTGTTCTTTCTTTTTAACAAGTAATCGAGAAACGTAAATGATTAAGGCCAATTTCGCAAAATCTGATGATTGGAATGTTAATCCGACAAATGGAATACGAATCCAACGACCCGCATCATTCACTTTAGTCCCGAAGAAAAAGGTGAAAATGAGGAGTCCAATAGCGAGATAAAATCCAAATTTAGATAACTGAGAGACATATTTGGCATCTTTCTTATGAATCCAATACATCATTACAAAACCAATTAATACATAGATAAAATGTTTGAAAAGATACTTGAAGGGTGTACCCCCTTCGATTTTCACTAGAATGGGCACAAAACTGTACACACTTACAAGTGAAAATGCAAGCATTAATAATGTGATAATCCAAATCACACCATCACCTTTCAAATATTTCAAATATTCTCTCATGCTCCTTGCACCATTTTTACGTATGTTTCAAAATCCTGACGATTTGCTAAAGCATCTTCTCCCGAGGAAGTAAAAAGTAGCACTTTCTTCGATTCTTTAAAAGCCTTCAGCATTTCCATCGCTTCTTGAACAGAGACAACACCTGCACAGTTTTTAATGTTGCAAATCCATTCGCGTTCTAAACCAAAAATGGATGCATTGTGCACAATCACTGCATTCAAATTAGAACACAAGCTATTGTCCATCCCAAGCGTTTTCTTCACCTCATCAGCGGAACCAATCCAAATGACTTGAAAAGGAAACGAATGAATGGTATTGGCTAATTCACCGAGAAATGGATTGCTCCAGCTAAAGACATCCATGCCCCACAATTTACCCAAAGGACGCAATACAGCATCCGCATGGTTTTGCAGACTTTCTTGTCGTGCTTCAAGCAGTCGGTCTTCGACTTTTGAATGTACCTTTTCTCCCATTACAAATAAATTAAAGAGAACGAACTGCCTCTTTGAATTTATTTCCTCTATCCTCGTAATTATCGAATAAATCGAAACTTGCACAAGCCGGTGAAAGCAAAACTACTTCATCAGAACTCGCTAGGCGGTAACCATAAGCTACTGCTTCCATTGCGGAACCTGCTTCAACAATTGTATCAACCACTCCAGCGAATGTTTCTAACAATTTGGCATTGTCAGTTCCCAAACAGATAATTGCTTTTACTTTTTCTTTTACAAGGTCGATAAGTTCCATGTAGTCATTTCCTTTATCTACACCACCAACGATCCAAATAGTTGGTTTTTCCATGCTTTCCAAGGCAAACCAAGTTGAATTTACATTTGTAGCTTTTGAATCATTGATGAACTCGATACCGTGAATTTTGGCAACGAACTCTAATCGATGTTCAACATTTACGAAGTCTTCTAGACTTTCGCGCACAACATCCTTACGGATTTCTAATATTCGAGAGGCGATACCTGACGCCAATGAATTTTGGGTATTGTGCTTACCCTTCAGTGCTAAATCGTGAATTGACATAGTGAATTGATCGTTTATGTTTATTGTTAGTTGTTGCTTGTTTGCGTAGCCACCTATTTCCACTTCTGTTGTAAGTGAAAAAGGTGCCTTTTTAGCAAGAATGGATTTCTTCTCCATTTCTGCTTTTATGATCGGATCATCAAAATTGTAGATGAACCAATCATTTTCTGTTTGATTTTGAAGAATTCGGAATTTTGAATTCACATAATTCTGCATTTCATAATTGTAGCGATCTAAATGATCTGGAGTAATGTTTGTCAGAATCGCGATGTCGGCTCTAAAATCAAACATATCATCCAATTGAAAAGAGCTCAATTCGATTACATACCAATCAAAATTCTCTTCAGCTACTTGTTTTGCTAAACTGCTGCCCACATTTCCAGCTAATCCAACATTGATTCCGGCCTTTTTGAGAATATGGTGGGTTAACATTGTTGTGGTAGTTTTCCCGTTACTACCAGTGATGCAAATCGTTTTTGCTTTTAGATAATATCCAGCAAATTCAATTTCTGAAACTAGCTTTGTTCCTTGTTCGCGTAACTTTTTAATTAGTGGCGCTTTATCAGGAATCCCTGGCGACTTGATGACCAAATCCGCTTTCAAAATACGTTCTTCATCATGTTGACCTTCTTCCCACTCAAAACCTCTTTCATCCAATTGAAGCTTAAACTCCTCTTTGATTTTGCCAAAATCAGACACGAACACATTCCACCCTTGCTTTTTAGCAAGAATAGCCGCTCCGACACCGCTTTCGCCAGCGCCTAAAATTGCGATATGTCTGTTTTCAGCGTTCACTTATTAGCGAAGCTTTAAGGTAACAATGGTGATAACTGCAAGAAGAACTGTCACAATCCAAAAACGTGAAACGATTTTTGCTTCATGCAATCCTTTCTTTTGATAATGGTGGTGCAAGGGTGCCATGAGGAAAATCCTTCGTCCTTCGCCAAACCGTTTTTTGGTGAATTTGAAATATCCAACTTGGAGAATAACGGATAGATTTTCAATCAAAAAGACACCACATAAAACTGGAATCAATAGTTCTTTACGAATGGAAATTGCAAATACGGCAATGATTCCACCTAATGCTAACGAACCTGTATCGCCCATGAAAACTTGAGCTGGATAGGAATTGTACCATAAAAATCCGATACACGCCCCGACAAAAGCTGCAATATAAATTACGAGTTCTTCGGCCATTGGAATGTACATTACATCCAAATAATCGGCAAAACGAACGTTCGAACTTACATAGGCTAAAACCGCAAGGGCAAGTCCAACAATTGCCGATGTCCCCGTAGCTAATCCATCGAGTCCATCTGTCATATTTGCACCATTCGATACTGCGATGACAATAAAAATCACAATCGGAATAAACAATAACCAACCGTATGATTTGTTTGAATCACCAATCAACCAGTTGTAATTGAATTCATTTCCTTTTATAAATGGAATCGTTGTCGTCATATCAGCCGTTTTGATCCACTTATAATTTTCATCTTTTGCGTTGGTGTGCTGATGCGTCACAAATTGCTCATCGGCTTGTAAAATGTAATTCGAAGGAACTCTTTTGTGAACAGTTACATCTTTCGAGAAATACAAAATACATCCTACAATAAGTCCAACTCCAATTTGACCTACCACTTTTGATTTTCCTGCTAATCCGTCTTTGTTCTTCTTAAATACTTTAATGTAATCATCTAAGAAACCTATCGCTCCTAGCCAAACTGTAGCAAGAATCATTGTGATGACATACACATTGTGCAGTTTCGCGAATAACAAAGTCGGAATCAGAATTGCCGCTAGGATGATAATACCGCCCATTGTTGGTGTTCCTGATTTTTCGATTTGACCTGCCAAACCAAGATCCCGCACTGTTTCACCAATTTGTTGTTTTCGCAACAAGTTGATTAATCGTTTCCCGAAGAAAATAGAAACAATCAATGATGTAATCAAAGCCATAGCAGCTCTGAAAGAGATATAATTAAATAATCCCGCTCCTGGGAAATTAAATTTATCCAAATAGTCAAATAAATAGTATAACATTATTTCTCTAGTTTTTTAAATAAATCAATCGTAATCTGTAAGTCATCAAAGTCATATTTTACGCCTTTGATTTCTTGGTATTTTTCGTGTCCTTTGCCCGCAATCAAAATAATATCACCCTTATCTGCCATTGAGATAGCTGATTTTATTGCTTGTGTGCGATCAACAATCGATAGTGTTTTCTTGTAATGTTCACCTCCCACTCCAGACATCATTTCTTCAATTATGTCGTTTGGATCTTCTGAACGAGGATTGTCTGCTGTCAAAATAACTTTATCGCTCATTTCACAAGCGATAGCAGCCATTTTCGGACGCTTCGTTTTATCTCTATCACCACCGCAACCAACAACTGTAAAGACAGTCTCGTTTTTCGTGCGGATATTTGCAATTGTTTTCAATACATTTTCTAGCGCATCAGGCGTGTGTGCATAGTCGATAATCGCCATGATACCACTATTACTTTGGAAATACTGAAAACGTCCTTCAACTGATTCTAAAGCTGAAATTGCCGTCATTACTTGAGTTGAATCCTCACCAAGTAGCATGCTTACACCGTAAACAGCCAATAAATTATAGGCATTGAAATCACCAATTAATCGTGTCCAAAGCTCAATTCCATTCAAATTCAATACAAGTCCCGAAAACTGATTTTCAATAACTTTTGCTTTAAAATCAGCTGGTGTGCGAAGTGCAAATGTGCTCTTCTTTGCTTTAGTGTTTTGCAGCATTACCATCCCATTCTTGTCGTCCAAATTGACCAAGGCAAATGCCTCTTTATCAAGGTGGTCAAAAAAGGATTTCTTA
>JAIOZF010000134.1 GCA_021740745.1 Crocinitomicaceae bacterium
AATGAAAATTGAAATCAGTGACCGCGGAAAATCTACACTTTCCAATGGTACAATGTATATTGCTTTCACTCCTGAATTTAAAAATACAATTTCAACAAATCCTAATGAGCTTACTATTACAATTAGCCCAATGGGCAATTCAAATGGTCTTTTTATTGAATCCTACGATCAAAACGGGTTCACTGTTCGTGAGAACAACAATGGAAATTCTTCTGTTCAATTCAATTGGATAGCAATAGGAACTCGCAAGGATTATGAAACAGTTGAACACTCTTCAGAAATCATTGCAAATGATTTTGATCAAAAAATGAATGGTGTTATGCATAACGATGCAAATCCAGTAAATGGTCAACCTATTTGGTGGGATGGTAACGATATTCGTTTTGATGCTGCGCCACCAAAACAACCGACGTCTATTCCTGCCTCAGCTGTAAGACAACAGTAAGAAACTAGTATATATTATTAAAGCCACCAATGTTGGTGGCTTTTTTTATTCTCCTAATCTTATTCTCATACCAATAGAAGTGTTAAAAATCCAATTCCTAATTTCAATTGGAGGATTCGAATCATAAAAAGTATTGAATTCAAAACGAAAATCCGTTCGTTTGAAAACATTAAAATTCAATGTGTATTGGCCCATGAAACGAAAGTCGTTTAAATCCTTCCATAAGGGCTGAAAATAAGTAACAGCCGTGAAGGAAAAACTTGGTTTAGGATTGAAATACCACGACAAATAATTACTCCAACGATAATCTCTATGTGTAATTTCAGATGACTGAATATCTTCGTACTCGAAAAAGGTAGAAGTACCTACAAAAATTCTATACCCACTTTTATCCAACACTTTTACGCGCAATCCAGTACCAAAAAGAGCTCTTAAGCGTTGGTCAAGGAGTTGATTATATTGCATTTGAGCATAACTTTCCCATTTCCAGGGACTTTTTTTAAGCGAATCTTTAAAGGACTTCAAGCGATATGCATATCGAAAGTGAATCATTCCTGAATTAGCATACACTTGATTCTCCCCTTTCGTATACATCCAATCAGTTAGAAACAAAAAATAGTGTTTTTTGGATTTGTATTGAACCCTTGGTCGAAAAGAACCACTCAATAAAAGGTTCTTATTTTGCACAGCAGAAAATGCTGCGTCAATTGATCCACTAAATCCACTTGTATCATCATAAATCCGGCGATTTTCAATATTTACGACTTGTGAATTCAATTGTAAATGACAGCAAAAACAGAGTGAAATGAAAATAAATCTCATCATTTTTGAGCAAAGCGATACATTATATAGGCAATAAATCCAAAAATTACATTTGGTACCCACACCGCAATTTGTGGTGAAAGTCCAATCTTTAAAGCAGCCACTGTTGTGACCTGCATTGCGAATATGTAAATGAAAATAATAACTAAGCCGATGGCAATATTAATCCCAACACCACCTCTTCTCTTTCGACTCGAAACAGAAACACCAATTATGGTTAACACATAAGTGGCAAATGGCAAAGAAGTTCTTTTGTATAACTCAATTTCATACATTGGAACATTTCCAGAACCTTTCATTTTTTCTCTTTCAATAAATTTTGTTAGCTCAGAATAAGTCATCGTTTCAGCTATATTATCTCTTTGAGACATTTCTTCAGAATTGAAGTTGAAAGTCGTATCCTTTGTTTTTCCTTCAAATACTAGGTCATTTGGATATCCAACATATCGCTCATAATAATCTGTCAGCGTCCAATCAAATGTTCCTTCCTTACACTTCGCCGTTCTTGCTTTTAGAATATATCTCAACTCATTGTTTTTTCCCCATTTTTCTAAAACAAAATCATTAATCACTGCATCTTCAGTCGAATAACTCGAAAAATAAACAATTTGGTTTCCAGGATACTCAGCGTGATAATTTTGAATATACATGGCATCTCTATAAAATTTCTCTTCAAAATCCAATCGACTTTGATTTGATATAGGAATAACAAAATGATTAAATATCAACGCTGCAAACATCAAAATTGTTGCTCCAATCATATAAGGCCTCAAAAAGCGATTAAATGGTCGACCACTATTTAAAATAGGAATTATTTCAGAATCTTGAGCCATTTTCGCTGTAAACCAAATCACTGAAACAAAAATGATCATCGGTGAAAATAAATTACCGTAATAAACAATAAAATTAAAATAGTAGTTAAAAATAATTCCAGAGATTGGAGCTTGATTATCAATGAATTCACCCAAACGATCTGATAAGTCAAAAACCATAGCGAGTAGCATAATGATTCCCAACATAAAAAAGAATGTTGTTAAAAACTTCCGTAGAATATATCGATCAAGTATTGTAAGCATTGACTACAATCGGTTTTTCAATTTTGGTACCATCAGATCTTTCCATTGAGTAAAATCGCCCGCCAAAATATGCTTTCGCGCTTCTTTCACTAACCACAAATAAAAGGCAAGATTATGTATTGTTGCAATTTGAATTCCTAAATTTTCTTTTGAATGAATTAAATGGCGTAAATATGCTTTTGTATAAACTTGGTCAACATACGCTTTACCATTCGGATCTACTGGACTGAAATCCAACGCCCATTTCTTATTTTTAATATTAATTATACCTTCAGAAGTAAAAAGCATACCGTGACGCGCATTTCTGCTTGGCATGACACAATCAAACATATCAATTCCGAGCGCAATGCATTCCAATAAATTAACAGGCGTGCCAACCCCCATTAAATAACGAGGTTTTTCTTTCGGAAGCACACCGCAAACCAAATCAGTCATTGCGTACAATTCTTCATCAGGTTCTCCAACTGACAATCCACCAATCGCATTTCCAATAGCATCATGTGAAGCAATTGTTTCAGCTGATTCAATTCTCAAATCATTATAAACACTTCCTTGTACAATTGGAAATAAGGCTTGATTATAACCGTACTTTGGTTCTGTACGATCCATTTGTTCGAAACAACGCTTTAACCATCGATGTGTCATATGCATAGATCGTTTCGCATAATTATACTCACAAGGATAAGGGGTGCACTCATCGAAAGCCATAATAATATCAGCACCAATTGATCGTTGAATATCAATCGCTTTCTCAGGTGTGAAAAAATGATAACTTCCATCGATATGCGATTGAAAACGAACACCTTCTTCAGTTATCTTATTCGAATTGGATAAAGAATACACTTGGTAACCACCACTATCCGTCAAAATTGGTCGTTCCCAACCAATAAATTGATGCAATCCACCAGCACTTTCTAGCACTTCCAACCCTGGACGCAAATACAAATGATAGGTGTTACCTAAGATTATTTGTGCTTCCACATCATCTCTAAGTTCCTGCTGATGAACGCCTTTAACAGTTCCCGCAGTACCGACTGGCATGAATATTGGCGTTTCAATCGCCCCGTGGTCAGTATGCAAGATTCCTGCTCTTGCGTTTGATTTTGAATCTGTATGCTTTAAATCGAAGTGCATAAATTGTTGAAAAATAAACAGCGCAAAGATACATGTATTTCAATATGCACCCCATATTTGCACTAAAGCTTTATACACGGATGCATCTATTGCCAACATTTGATAAAAATCTAGAAACTGTCATTTTTTTTGCACTTGCAATTTCAGCGTTCGTTCAACTAATTTACACGTTATTTATTTACAGAAAACTTGCTTTTTTAAAAAAGAAAAGTGGATTAAGTGATCATGATCTTCCACCTGTTACTATTATTATAGCCGCGCGAAATGAAGCCGATAATTTGTTTGAGAATTTGCCTTTTATATTAGAGCAACACTATCCTCAATTCGAAGTTATTGTCATTAATCACCAATCCGTTGACGACTCCTCTCATTTGCTTAATGCATACACACAACAATACCCAAACCTGCGCGTAATTGAGGTTAATCGCAATCAGCATTTGCGCCCGGGGAAAAAACTACCGATAACACTAGGTATAAAAGGAGCGAAATATGATCATCTATTGTTAACTGATGCCGATTGCAGACCAGCTTCAAATAATTGGCTCCGCAGTATGAGTTCACATTTTATACCAGGGAAGGAAATCGTTTTAGGTTATGGACCCTATAACAAAAAGAAAGGCTTTATTAATAGACTTATTCGCTTCGATACCGCTTGGATAGCTATGAATTATTTTTCAATGGCCCTGAGTCGTTTGCCCTATATGGGGGTTGGTCGAAACTTAGCATACTCCAAAGACTTATTTAATGAGGTTCACGGCTTTAAATCACATTATGCGCTTCCTTCTGGAGATGATGACTTATTCATTCAAGAGGCAGCAAAAATGAACAACTACGCAGTCAATATCGATTCTAGTTCATTTTGTTATTCAGATGCTGCTGAAACGTGGAGTTCATGGGCGCGACAAAAATCAAGACATTACTCTACAGCAAATAGGTATAACGTTATTAAGAAAACGTTGTTAGGAATATATCCCTTCACCTTGTTAATCTTGCTTGTTTCCTTTGTTACTTTGATGCTAAATATTGAGTTTCGCTGGTTAAGCCTCGCGGTATTTAGCTTTGTATTAGTTATGAAATGGTGGATTCAGGGCCGTTGCCTCGTAAAATTAGGTGAAAAACGCTTTGTATTATACTTGCCATTTTGGGATATCTTTTACACCTTGCTAATTCCAGTATTGTTTTTGACAGCGGAGAAAAAGCGACCAAACAAATGGTAGACGTAGAACATTTATCTGATAAAGCAAAGCAAGACTTCATTTTAGTTGAGTCCGCAAAACGCGGCGACCAGTCAGCCTATGCAGAATTAATGGACAGGTACCGTGATTCTATTTACTACATGATGCTTAAAATGGTTAAAAACCAAGATGATGCTGATGATCTCACAATCGAAGCATTTGGGAAAGCCTTTAGTCGAATAGATCAATATTCTCCGAGTTTTGCATTTAGTACCTGGCTTTTCAAAATCGCATCCAATAACAGTATCGACTTTATTCGCAAAAAACGCGTGAAAGTAACTTCTATGGATACGGGAATGACCACCGATGATGGTGAAACAATTTTCTTTGATGCAAGAAGTAATACCTTGGATCCAGAACAAACAATAATTCACGGTCAAAAGGTTATTCATATGCGCATGCTTGTTAGCAAGTTAAAACCGCGCTACAGAGAACTGGTGGAGAAGCGATATTTTGAAGAATTAAGTTATGAGGAAATCGCAGAAGAATTAAATCTTCCTCTAGGGACCGTTAAAGCTCAATTATTCCGTGCGCGCGATTTCTTAGCAAATATGATGGATAAAATGAAGGAAGACATTTAATTCTT
>JAIOZF010000135.1 GCA_021740745.1 Crocinitomicaceae bacterium
TTCTTTCCGTGTATAAAAATTGTGTTGTTCCACCAACAGTATATTTTCCAGATGGGAATGTAACGGCATTTCCAGTATAATAAACAAATAGTGCTGAAATCGAAAGTTTCGGTGTGATGTCGTAAATACCTACAATAGATATGTCGTGGGTTCTATCTTGCTTCGCAGCGTACCATTCGTTGTTGTTAATGCCTTCAATTTTGCGTTCTGAACGAGCAAGAGTATAACCTAACCATCCTGTAAATCGACCGCTTTTCTTCTTTAACATGAGCTCAACCCCATACGCGCGACCAATTCCATACAACAATTCGCCTTCAATTAATTCATTGGCTTGCGTATTAGCTCCATTGCGGTAATCAATCTGATTTAACATTGATTTATAATATGTTTCAATGCTCAATTCATACGTATTTTCTTTGAAATTTTTAAACCAACCCACAGAAACTTGATCTGAAATTTCTGGCTTTGTATTCAAACTAGAAGGAATCCAAAGATCTGTTGGAGAAGTGGTAGTGGTGTTCGAAATTAAATGAATGTACTGCGCGTTTCGCGAATAAGCTGCTTTGATTGAGGCTGATTTAGAATACAAATAACTCATTGAAACGCGTGGTTCTAAAATGGGATATGTTTTTACAAACGCATTGTTTTCGTAAACCATTGTGTCAAGGACATCACCTTCATCCGAATAAGAATAAACGTTTTTTCCATTTCCAAGAAGTGAGAACGTGCTCAAACGAAGTCCATAACTTACTGTGAATTTTTCTGAAAGAGTCCAGTCGTTTGTGACAAAAGCCGCAGCCTCAAGTGATTTATTGGTTGTTAATTTAAGTGGATTAATTCCTGAACCTTCACTTGCATCAATTTGACCAGGTATAATTCCATGATGAATCGCGTTAATTCCGAAGCGAATTTTGTTGCGGGTATTCATGAAATATTGAAATTCTTGTTTGATGTTCACATCTTTAATTGAAGATTTGATATCAAAATTCACATCTTCATTTGAAATCCCAATCAAGTAATCATACGAACTGTAAATGACTGATGTATTTGAAAACAATTTATCGTTCACGATGTGATTCCAGCGAATAGTTCCTGTTGCGTTTCCCCAATTGATTCCAAAAGCATCTCCTAAACCCAATTTGTCACGACCGAAATATCCTGACATAAACACACGGTTTTTCTGATTAATACGGTAGTTTACTTTTGCATTTAAATCGTAGAAATAAAGCTTATTCTCCTTGAACTGATCTGTTGCTTTTAGAAACATATCGACATACGTTCTGCGACCAGAAATAAGAAACGACGCCTTGTCTTTTATGATTGGACCTTCCACATTCAAACGCGATGAGATAACTCCAACACCACCACTCACATTAAATCGCTTATTATTTCCCTCGTTCATTTTAATATCCATAACGGAAGAAAGTCGTCCACCGAAATTGGCAGGTTGATTTCCTTTATATAAAACGGCGTCTTTGATAGCATCTGAATTGAACGTAGAAAAGAATCCCAATAAATGCGATGCGTTGTAAACCGGAGCTTCATCCAACAAAATTAAATTTTGATCAGCTGCTCCTCCGCGTACATAAAATCCAGCATTACCTTCCCCAGCGCTTTTAACTCCAGGAAGCAATTGCATTGTTTTAATGATATCTTTTTCACCTAACAGAACGGGGATTTTCGCAATTGCAGTTGGATCAAGTCGCTCAACGCCCATGATTGGGTCGGTTAATTGTTGATCTAATTTTTTCGCTGTGACATTCACTTCTGCGAACTCTTTAATTTTTTCATTGGAGTTGACCAATTTGAAATTCAACTGTGTGTTTTTTGTTAAGGCGACAGTTTCTTCTTTTGCTTCATATCCGATTGTTACAAAAATAAAGGTGTAAGTTCCTGCTGGTAAAGTGATTGAATAAAAACCGTATTCATTGGATTGAGTACCGATGTTTTGGCCTTTTACTTTTATCGTTGCATTGATTAATTCTTCTCCTTTCGTAGAATCAGAAACAGTTCCACTCAAGGTAAATTTCTCTTGAGAGAAACTTGTAAAAGTTAAAAGAAGAAATAGGGTGAAGAGATATTTTTTCATGGTGCAAATATCGTTACACACTATGATCTGAATGATGAATTTTTGTTAAAAGGTTAAAAATGCTGATGAAAAAAATAAAAGGATGTCTACAAATGGAATTTCCCTAAAAAACTTCCTGACCTTTCAGTTTTTCTGCATTTTCTGCAAGTTTCAGCGAATCGATCATTTCCTTCATATCACCATTCATAAAAGCACTTAAATTATAGATGGTTTTATTGATTCGGTGATCGGTAATTCTTCCTTGAGGATAATTATAGGTTCTGATTTTTGCTGATCGGTCACCCGTAGATACTAGTGTTTTTCTGTGAGCTGCACGTTCATTGTGAACACGATCCAATTCTGCTTGATAAAGGCGAGAACGCAATACGGAAATCGCTTTTTCTAAGTTTTTATGTTGCGAACGACCATCTTGACATTCAACTACCGTTCCTGTAGGAATATGGGTCAAACGAATCGCCGATTCTGTTTTGTTAATGTGCTGTCCACCTGCACCAGATGCGCGGAAGGTATCTTTTCGCACATCGTTCATGTCAAGTTCAAAATCGACTTCTTCTGCTTCTGGTAATACTGCAACTGTAATCGCAGAGGTATGAACACGACCTTGGGATTCGGTTTCAGGAACCCGTTGAACGCGATGAACGCCTGATTCAAACTTTAACATTCCGTAAAGTCCCAAGCCAGTAATTTCCATTGAAATTTCCTTGTATCCTTTCGTTGTCCCTTCGGAGGAGTTTAATATTTCGTATTGCCAGCCCATTTCTTTGAAGAACATGGTGTACATTCTGAAAATGTCTTCCACAAAGATACATGCCTCATCACCACCTGTACCTGCACGTAATTCCATAATGGCATTTTTGTCATCTTCAGGATCTTTTGGAATCAACATTAACTTGATTTCTTCTTCAAGAATCGGTCTACGCTGTTCAATTTCATCGATTTCCTCTTTCGCCATTTCGCGCATTTCAGAATCAGTCTCTAATTCGAGTAGTTCCTTTGAACTTTTTAAATTATCGATGAGGTTTTTATATTCTTTGTAAACGTTGTCAATTTCTTCTAAATCACGGTATTCTTTGTTCAACTTCACATAGCGATCCATATCGGAGATAATATCTGGATCGACGATTTTGGTTCCGACCTCAACGAATCGGTAATGAATAGCTTCTAATTTTGAAAGTAAATCTGACATTTCTGAAATTTAACGATGGCAAAGGTAAGATATTAATATAGATTCTCATTGTCTTATGTGAATTACATAAAGAATCAAACGAAAAATAAAAAGGGAACCATAAGTATAGAAATTTGACAAGAAAAAGGCACATCACTAAGTATTTATGCATAGAATGTTATGCTTGTTATTATGGTATTTATTAAGCGCGAGGTAAAAATAAGTTTGGGAACGAAAACGCTTGCATTTCTTTGTGCTATCAAATTTAAACTATTTAAACACTTAATATTAATAACATGAAAACTTTAAAAATTACAATTAAGACCTTAGTAACGGGTTCTATTTTCACACTTCTTTCTGGATGTTTTTTTGCGCAAAGCAATAGTTTTGATGTCAACTTTCAAGTTACAGATGTGGATTGTTATGGCAACAACAACGCTTCTATTGACGCAATCGTTACCGGTGGTGTTCAACCTTATACATACACATGGAGCAATGGAGCGTCAACTTCTGGAATTAATGGATTAATCGGAGGGGATTATAATTTATTAATTACAGATGCTTCTGGTCATCAGGAAATACATACTGCCCAAATAAATTCTCCTGAAGCACCTTTGACAATTTCGGCAAATGTTTTAAATGTAAGTGAATTTGCTGGATCCGATGGATCTATATCAGTCGGTGTAGCGGGTGGTACAGAGTTTAAAATGAATAATCCTTATAATTATTTTTGGAGCAATGGAGGTACTACGATTAATCAATCAGGTTTAGTAGCAGGATTATATACATTAACTGTAGTAGATGCTCATGGGTGTGTGAGTGTTGGAAATTACACAATTTCTCAACCATTCCCTACGATAATGAATCCTGTATTAACGGCTTACACCGGTGGAAAGGGAGTTCTGACAAAGATACATCCAAATCCTTCATTCGGCAGTGTGGTGACTATTAAGTGGGAAAGCGAAGTGAGTAAAATTGCTTTAATTTCAATGAGAGGAGAAACAATGTTGAGTGAAGATGTAAACAACCTAAAAAGCGTTAACTTATCAGATATACCATCAGGAGAATACTTGGTTTATTATTATAATAATGAACAATTAGTGAAGACGGAAAGACTTTCTATTCAATAAACTAGACTTTTAAAATTGAAAACCCGTGAAGAAATTCATGGGTTTTTTAGTATTCATACTTACCGTAAACCGATTCTATCGTCAACTTTTTCCCTTCATTTTTCTCAACGCGACCCACAATCTGCGCATCAATATTGAATGATTTAGAAATTTCAATAATAGAATTTGCAATTTCAGGCGAAACATAGATTTCCATGCGGTGACCCATATTGAAAACTTTATACATTTCTTTCCATTCTGTTCCTGACTCTTCTTGAATCAATTTAAACAAAGGTGGAATTGGAAATAAATTGTTTTTGATGATGTGAACATTTTCTACAAAATGAAGCACCTTCGTTTGCGCACCTCCAGAACAATGAACCATGCCGTGAATATCAGCTCGGTGTTTATCCAAAATTTGTTTGATAACTGGAGCATATGTTCTCGTGGGTGACAATACCAATTTACCAGCATCAATTGGCGAGTTTTCAACTGAATCGGTAAGATTTTTAGATCCTGAATAAACAAGATCAGTTGGAACACTCGGATCAAAACTTTCAGGGAAATCTGCTGCAAGCGTTTTATTGAACACATCATGACGAGCTGATGTCAAACCATTAGAACCCATACCTCCATTGTATGCTGACTCATAGCTAGCTTGACCGAAGGAAGCCAATCCAACAATCACATCACCATCTTGAATAGTATGGTTTGAAATAACATCTGAACGTTTCATGCGACAAACAACCGTTGAATCAACAATGATTGTTCGCACTAAATCACCCACATCAGCAGTTTCACCGCCGGTTGAGTGAATACCAATTCCCTGATT
>JAIOZF010000041.1 GCA_021740745.1 Crocinitomicaceae bacterium
GTGAAGATTATTAAAACTACTTACTGAAATTCCATTCGTATTCAATGAATAAACATCCATTGCTGGAACGAAACTCATTGGATCAAATCCTGACACATAAATTGCATCAACACCAAGGTAAGTTTTCATCTTCTTTGCTTTAAACAAAGCTCCTTTCAATAGTAAACGGGCTCTAATCGTATGAGTAGGAACAATTTGCAATGCTACCGGTCGAATTGTAAACGTATATTCTGGTTGTAGATGCAAGATTCCCCATTTCACTCCCACGCGCAAAGCAATGCGGTGGAACGAAAAATTCGTCAAGGTATCATTTCTCCATTGACCATTTAGGAAGAGATAATTTTCTTTGAAGAAAGAAGATTGATGTGTCAAAACAGTCTCTATACCTCGAACAGTTGTGGTCAAAGTATTCAACATATTCATACGAAATTGTTGTTCATAAGATGACATTTGATAGGCAAAATTATTGGCAAAATAATGTCTTTGAAAAACATCAGGCAAAACACTTTCTATATTCGTAGCGTTCTTCCATACAATTTTACCGAAACGCGCGCTAAGCTCTAAACTTGTGCGCCATTCGTTTCTTGCCCCCACTATATTAAGATCCAGTTTGTGCTGAATTGTCCAATTTTTACCTGCATATTTTACATCACTTTTCAATGAAAATTCGGTGGTATCTCGATCTTGATCTAAATTGAAATACTTCCAATACGTCGCATTCACATTAGCAGAAGCAAAAAATTGATTTTTACGGAAGAAAAAACCTGCACCATTTGACAATTTCGAAAACTGGTAAAAATCTCTTGACTCAAGTGAGTCTATATTTACCTGATTATAAATCCCAAATAATGTATCCGTTTCTGTATAGTGACGCTGGCGAACATCTAGTTGATGATTGGTCATAAAGCCCATACCACCAGTTGAATCTTTATTCAAATCAATGTAATTTTCCCAATTCACGCGTGACGATTGGTACTCACTGCGGGCATTTTCTTTTGAAACTGGCAAAAAGACTAGTGGAAAAGCAATTGGGTCCGCAATACTTGTTATTCCTCCATTTAATCCACTGCTGTTTGAGTTGTACTGCGCATTCATGACAAAAGAATAGATTCGTCCCGATTTCAAGATATTCAAGTCTGCATTATTTCTCAAAAAATCGCTATTTCTGAGATAGCCATTTGAACGATTATTTTCATAATTCAGGTTCAGCAGTACTTTTCGAGCGTACAACTGTTGGTAATTCAACTGCGCAATTTGTGTTCCTTGCGTCCCGAATGAATAGGCAAATCCAATGTGAGGTATTGCCGCAAAACGATAACTTGGAAATGCCGTTCTTTCAAAATTTCGATAGCCACCTATTTGTTGGTAAAAGAAGTCTCCAGTTGGTATAGATTGAAATTGATTGCTTCCTCCTCCTGGATGCGTAGATGCGTTATTAAAGGAAATGATATCCATCGAATCCAAGTCACCATTTGTGCGAAAACTTCCTTTTAGAGTATCGTAGTTCACAACTGAGGGGACAAATTGTCCAAAAGCCAGTGCACAATTACAAAACAAGAAAAAGACGACGAGGTGTTTCATTCTGGATTTAAAGGTAAAAAAAAAGGGGCATAAGCCCCTAAAATATTGTTGTAAAAGAATTACAATTTATTCACTTTCAACTGAAGACCTGATTTAAGGTTTGCAGCTTTATTTTTGTGGATAATGTTACGTTTCGCTAATTTATCAAGCATAGAAACTACACTATTCATTAACGTTTGTGCTTCTTTCTTATCAGTTAACGTACGTAATCTACGAACAGCGTTACGAGTTGTTTTGTGCTGATACTTATTACGAAGTCTTTTTACTTCGTTTGATCTGTTTCTTTTTTGCGCTGACTTGTGATTCGCCATTTTATATCTAATTAAATTTTTATTCTACTTTATTACCATTTCTGCAGCCCATAGGAGAATCGAACTCCTGTTTCCAGGATGAAAACCTGGCGTCCTAACCACTAGACGAATGGGCCGAATTGGTCCAAACTTGCAGCCCATAGGAGAATCGAACTCCTGTTTCCAGGATGAAAACCTGGCGTCCTAACCACTAGACGAATGGGCCATTAAAAACAATTCTCCCCGCTAAATTTGGGAGTGCAAATATATACTGAAAAACTTTAATAGCAAACGTCTTTCAGTATTTTTTTAAAAAAAATCGTTGTCATCTGATTTCATCTTGAAACCAAGGCGCTTACCCGTTTGTATTTGAAGGTTGTTACTGATAAGTTGAATTTCACCTACCGTCAAATCCGCAACTATCTCATATGGTGGAATTAAAAGGTCGAATTCGATGGCAAAAACGAAGGACATTTGGATCACCAATTTGATGGCATCATTGCTTAAAACCATGTTTTGAGCGTCTCGAAATAAATATCCTAATTGCCCCTTTCCTTCAATCATAAAATGGCGTTCATGGTTCATAAACACCCTTCCGATTAAGTTTCCTTGGTCATTCGATCGGTTTTGAATGAAACTTTCTGCAAGAAAATTATAGATATAAATGATTCCAAAAAATCCATTATCATCGTTTTCTTTGAAATATTGAGTCCCCCATAAAGGATTATCATCCGGCAAACGGAAGACATTATTATGCAAGTGAAACACCAATACATCGCTTCCGATATACACATGCATTTCGAAATTTCCGATTTCCTTGCAACTCAAACGAATTCGTGGATCTTTAACTAACTTACTTAATGCTTCAATTTCCTTTTTAATGGTGTCCTTGAAGATTAAAAATATCTTTTCAGAATCATCTGCAATGTTTTGTTTTAAAGCTGCTTTATGCAACAGCAAATCAAGTATCGCCTTTCTATTCTCTTCTATTTTCATATCAATATGCTTTCGCGAAGATTACTCTTCCTTTGGACGGCTTGCCAGTCACCATGCAGAAACCTGCCTCCTCCTTCTGATCTAAAGGAATACAGCGAATAGTCGCTTGTGTTTCTTCTTTAACTTTTGATTCAGTTTCAGCTGTACCGTCCCAGTGCGCCAAGAAGAATCCACCATTATCAATCTTTTGCTTGAACTCTTCATATGAATCAACTTCAAACGTATTGTCATCTCTAAATTTGCGCGCTTTTTCTAATAAGTTTGTTTGAATTGCGGCAAGCAAATCCTCAATGTAATTTTCAAGCCCATCAAAATCGACCACTTCCTTCGTTTTCAAATCACGACGCGCAATTTCTGCCTTTCCATTCTCTAAATCTCTTGGTCCCATCGCAACACGCACTGGAATTCCTTTAGCTTCATATTCAGCAAATTTCCATCCTGGTCGACGATTATCGTCATTGTCATACTTAAATGAAATTCCTTTCGCCTTCAGTTTAGCTGCAAGATCAGCCATTTTTTCACTGATTGCAGCAAATTCTTCTTCCGTTTTATAAATTGGAACTGCAACAACTTGAATAGGAGCTAAAGCTGGCGGAACAACGAATCCTTCATCATCCGAATGCGTCATAATCAAGGCACCCATTAAACGCGTTGAAACACCCCAAGAAGTTGCCCAAACGTATTCTAATTTCCCTTCTTTATCAGCAAATTTCACTTCAAAAGCCTTGGCAAAATTCTGCCCCAAAAAGTGAGATGTCCCAGCCTGTAGAGCTTTACCATCCTGCATCATAGCTTCAATACACAAAGTATCCAAAGCACCTGCAAATCGTTCAGATTCCGTTTTTCTACCTTTTATTACTGGCATTGCCATGTATTTCTCAGCAAATTCAGCATAAACATCCAACATCAATTCAGCTTCACTTATTGCCTCATCTTTGGTAGCGTGAGCGGTGTGTCCTTCTTGCCACAAAAACTCAGCCGTGCGCAAGAACAGACGTGTTCGCATTTCCCAACGCACAACATTGGCCCATTGGTTAATTAATATTGGTAAATCTCTATATGATTGAATCCAGTTCTTATATGAATTCCAAATAATTGTTTCTGAGGTTGGACGAATAATTAACTCTTCTTCCAATTTCGCAGCTGGATCAACAATAATTCCGCTTCCATCTTCTGCGTTTTTAAGACGATAGTGCGTCACAACAGCGCATTCTTTTGCAAAACCATCTACGTGACTCGCTTCTTTACTTAAATATGATTTAGGAATAAGTAAAGGAAAATAGGCGTTTGAGTGACCAGTTTCTTTGAATTTAGCATCCAAAACTGCCCTCATATTCTCCCAAATTGCATACCCATGCGGTTTAATCACCATGCAACCTCTTACATCAGAATGTTCAGCTAAATCAGCTCTATAAACCAATTCGTTATACCATTTGGAATAATCCTCTTCTCGTGTTGCGTATTTTTGAGCCATAAAAAGTTAAAAAAATAGTTTTGTATAAAATGCTTTTGCAAAGTTAGAAATTAAACAATACCTTTATGAAAATCGTTAATTGAAGCATGATGAAAAGTTCAAAAATTTTAATCGTACTCCCAGTTTTAAGTTTGTTAATTGCATCTTGTTATTCACCCAAGTTATTGGTTGATGATGACGTATACGTTTTGAAGAGCAACGAACTTCCTGTGGGTGAATCATTAAATGACGAAACATCGTATTCTACGTTTAAAAATAAACAAAACGCAGGAATGGTATCCTCAAATTACTATAATAATTTAGATGAATTAAGTTATTATCCTTTATGCAGAAATGCATCCTTCTTTTATATCGGTTGCGGATGCTCATTCTATACCTACTCTCTATTTTACGGAAACAGACCTTTTAATCAATTCGGTTACTCACCCAACTTTTATAGTCCTTACGCGCCTTTTGGTTATGATCCATTTTACAGTTCGATGGGCTACTACAACCCATACGGTTTCAACCCATACGGTTACAATCCTTACGGAGGATTTGGTTATGGATACGGTAACTATGGTAACACTTCATACAACTCAGGAACAGTAACAACCAATTACAACCACCATTCAGGTCCGAGAGGAACTTCAGCTGGTTTTGGTAATCCATCTGGGAGACCTCAAGGAAATACGGTTAAATCGACATTTGCGTCAACACCAACGAATAAGCCTATTCATCAAACAACTGTGAGTAATCGTAAGATTGATCCAACTTTAGTAGTAGGTCAAACCAAACCAGTTAGACCATCGTTAACATCAACTTCAGGAAGGATTACAACTTCAAAACCAATTAATTACACATCAACTTCAGACAGAGGTGTTCGATCAACAACTTCTGGATCTTCAACAATTAGTAATTCAGGAAGAACAAATTCTTCGACATCCGGTGGTTCAATAGGTGGAAATGAAAATGGTGGAAGAGTAAATTCTGGGACTGTCTCAGGTGGTTCTCGAGGTGGCTCATCAGGATCTTCTGGTGGTGCAAGTGGAGGACGATCAGGTAGTGGAAGTAATTCTGGTTCAGGAAGAAGAAATTAATCCCTCCCAATGAAAATTGTTTTCTTTTTATTCTCTCTTTTTTTGACAATTCAGTTATGGGGACAAAACGAAACTGATTTGTATCGTTTTTCGCGCACGACTTACAATGGTTCTGCTCGTTTTGAAGCAATGGGAGGATCATTTGGCGCTTTAGGTGCAGACTTAAGTAGCTCACAAATTAACCCAGCAGGATACGGTAGATACTCGAGCTCCCAGTTTGGAATGTCGATTTACGGCGGAGCGACTACCAATAATTCAACTTTTAACAATAACACAGTAAAAAGTACCAATGGATTTGGAGGACTATCCAATTTTGCTGTTGTGATTACTGAAGATGTTTCAAAAGAAACGACAGGTAAATTGTATCAGCAGTTTGGTTTTGGAATGAATAGAATCGAAAATTTCAAAAATACAATTCGTTATTCTGGGCAGCAATACGAATCCTTACTAGATGAATTTACCGCTCAAGCTTATGGTTATGAACCCCAATTTTTGAATGTTGACTTCCCATTCAGCTCCTCACTTGCATATGAAAGTTATGCGATGAATTGGGATCCGAGCACTTCGTCGTATTATTCACTTTTAAACGCTGGTGATGTCATTCATGATCGCACGATAAGCTCAAAAGGTGGCCAAACTGAATTATTTATATCCTACAGTTTTAACTACTTAAATAAATTGTACGTTGGAGCAAACATTGGATTCAGATATCATAATTACGAAGAAAACATTGACCATACAGAAACATTGACTGACTTCTCAGGAACAAGCATGCGTTCATTTAATTATACCTACGATTTAACGACCAATGGATGGGGCAAAAACTTAAAGATTGGCGCTATTTATTTATTCTCAGAATCTTTTCGTGTTGGCTTAGCAATTCACACACCCAACTTTGGAAAACTAACGGATGAATGGACTGCAAATATGACGACCACTTTCGATGATTCGATTAAAACCATTCCAATTGACTTGATTCCAACTGGTGACTACAAGTACCGCATTAGAAGTCCTTTCAGAGCAGTTGGTTCGTTGGCATTTGTATTTGGAACACATGGGTGTTTGAATTTAGACGTTGAAGCGTTAGATTATCGCCAAGCTCATTTTAAAACCACCAATGACGCTAATTACGCACCTTATAATTACGAAGCAGAAAACCGTTATGCCGACAGCGTTTTCAAACCAGCTCTAAATATTCGCTTAGGTGGAGAATTGGTGATAGTTTCAGGAATATACTTGCGCGGAGGAGTAGCATACTATGGCAATGCATTTACAGAAGCTGTAGATGCTGAAAAATCTGGTGACTTTATCTTTTCAGGTGGACTAGGATTTAAAACAAAAACGTTTAGTGCTGACATCGCTTACAAAACTCGTGCAATGACAAAAAATTATTATGCTTTCGCTGATAGTTTCACAAAAATCGCTTCGACAACTCACCAGGTAATTGTGAGTGTAGCCCTATTATTTTAAATTCTTTTTCACCGCTTCTGACATTGAAATTTTGTTGATTTTGCTCTCAACCCATGCTGTAATATTAAAGTATTCAAGCACCACCTTTTCATTATGGTCTTGCAGAAGTAGATCTAATTCCTCTTTCATTGCTACAAAAACCGCAATACGCTCATTTTGACTGAGAATTTTAGATAATTTGCGAATGTGTTTGATACATACTGTCTCCACTTCAAAATCTCTTTCTTGCTTACTAAAATAGCGATTGGTTGACTTAATAATATACTCTAAGAAGTCGAAATTCTCTAACTCGAAGTGTAAAACAAGATTAAATAAACGTGCAAAACTGTAAATATCTTGTCGTAAATTTTGTTCATTATCATTTAAAACCAAATTGATATAATATAGCGCTTTCTTATAATCACCTACTCCAAAGTAACTATGTGCCTTGTTATAAGTCAACAAAATCTCCTGTTCCTTGGAAACTTTATCACCAAATTGCTCTTCCAACGCCTCAATTTTTGGAATCAATTCAACACTCTTTTGAAATTCACCCATCGCATGAAAAAGTGCTAATTCCAAATTATACGTAATCGTAAAAATACGCACTGTTATATCCGTTGAGTTGAATCCCTTAGTACCTTCTAATCCGCGCAAATCATCAATCAATGCTTGCGCTTTCACAAAATCTTTTCCATCAATGTAGCATCTTAATAAATGTGAAAGCGTCATCACATAGCGTTGACCGGAATCATATTTAATATTTAGATTCTTATCAAGTATCTCCCGCGTTTTATTGAAGAATGTGTAACTGTCATCAAAGTTTCGATTTGTCGCAGCGCACAAGCCCTTGATATAATAGCACATCGATGAGGCACGAGTTGAAATAGCTGTATTTTTCCCTTTGATTAAGTGATAATCAGCAATTCCTTCAACAACTTTGCGTTCATTCTCATTTCTAGTGAATCCGCCGCTTCTAAAAATTAAATTAATCTTGGAATATACAACTTGATATTCAGCCAAGTTTCTCAACTTCGCAATCACCATTTCTTCTTCTTCAATCAATTCATCCAAATTCCTTGAAAATTCTCCAGATTCATAGGCTTCTTCTAGTAATTTCTTCTCCCAAGAAAGTAACTCGAACCAATAATAAAACTTCTCATGATCTCGCGCTACCTCTTTTGCTCGAACAACAAATTTCTCACATTCCTTATACAAGGCCTTGTTGTAAAGAATTTCAACGTTTTTAATTTCTTGCTTTAAAATACTGCTAATTGACTGCTCACTGTAATAGGATCGTAGACTCTTCAATATCAATTTATACAAGTGATTCTTCTCTGATGGTAAATGCTTGACAAAAGTTTCAGATTTAAATTCTTCCTTTAAAGCATCTTCATCATACTTGCCTTGACCTTCAATAAAATCAAAAATTTTCAAGTAATTTTTATCACCTGACTGTAATGAAGAACTCAATTTAAAAAATCTTTTTTCCGACTTAGTAAGCGATTTAATCAGTTTATACAACTCCGTTGAAGGTTTCATAGCGCAAAATTAGATTCCTAAAATACAGAATAACTTTTGAATAATGTATCGAACACCCAAACTTGTTTATTAAACGTTAAAATCGTTTTAGTAAAAGGTGTTAAGAAGAAGTTGATTGTATTCCTATTTCCAATATACGGTTTTAGCAATACAAGAAAAGCGCTGGTTACCCAACGCTTTTCAAACAAACAACAACAAACTAAAAAACCTCACATTGTCTATCGAAATAGACTGAACTATTCACTAACGGAGGATAACTTTTTCTCCTTTGGACAGTACTTGTCCCTCAGAAGAAATTTCATTTAATTTCATGATTTTTTTAGGCGATATTGCTTCTACTTGAGAAATCTCATTCACCGTCATTGCTTCTTTCAAAACAATAAATTTATTTTTAGATCTATTTCGTTTTGGCTGAATGTAAACAACATCACCTTCTACAAGAACATCTTTTTTACTATCAAAATCATTGTATTTATACAATTGTCTTAATGCCAAACCCGTTTCTTGAGCGATACGATAAAATGTATCTCCTTTTTTAGCAACGACATACTTTACTTTATTACTGTGATTTAACACTTGATGTGCTGAGGATTTTATTGTAGTTTCTTTTTTAGAATTTTCAGCTAATGTTGGAGCAACTTCATTGTTTTGGATACCCAACTTATCCAATTCTTCTAACTTTAAATCTTCAATTATCCCAATCAATAATTCAGGATATTTAGGATTTGTAGCATAGCCAGCTTCTTTCAATCCTTTTGCCCATCCCTTATAATCTGACTGTTCTAAAGCAAACAACTTTGAATAACGCTGTTTTGTTTTCAAAAAATCACTATGATCAACATAGGACTCATCAGCACTTACATACACACGAAAACACTCACCTTTCTTATCATCATCAATATACATTGTCTGACCTGTCCAATCGTGACATTTAATACCAAAATGATTATTTCCATTCTTCGCTAATTCAGAATTACCACTCCCTGATTCTAAAATCGCTTGTGCTAAAGTGATACTTGCTGGAATTTTAAATTGAACCATTTGTTGAACAGCAGTAGAACGCCATTGCTCAACATATTCCTTTTTTGATATTTGTTTTTCATTATTCCCTAAAACAAGAGAAGAAACTGCGCAAGAAAGAAAAAGGCTCATTAATTTCATAGCTGATGTGTTTGTTTCAACTACTACGGAAGTTATTAACAATGGTTACAATTGTTGTTGAAAAGTCAGATTTATATGTTCAAATCCTCTAAAAAATCACTGAATCAAGTCATTATGTCACTCTATATTGACCAGAACTGTCATTTTAACATGAAAAGAGTCCGTTTCTTCCATTGGTTTATAATTTGACGATTGAGTGAAAACAAAACAACGATGGATATCAATAAATTCACATTAAAATCACAGGAAGCGATACAAATGGCGCAGCAGATTGCTGAATCAAACGGGAATCAAGCTGTTGAAACTGGACATTTATTAAAAGGAATCTTCTTGACAGATAAAGATGTTACACCCTATATCTTAAAAAAGTCCAATGTAAATCCAGAAATCATTGAAAAAGCATTGGACCGAATCATAGAAAACTATCCAAAAGTGGAAGGAGGTAATTTATACCTTTCGCAAAACACACATAAAGTGCTGAATTACGCATTAAGTGAACTGAAGACTTTCGGTGATGACTTCGTTGCCATCGAGTTAATTCTTTATTCATTAATTGATGCTGGTGACACGATTGGATCTCTACTTAAAGACAATAAACTAACTAAAAATACACTTAAACAAGCAATTATGGATTTAAGAAACGGTGAAAAAGTTACTTCCAACAGCCAAGAAGGAACTTACAAATCATTAGAGAAATATGCTAAAAATTTAAATGAACTTGCAAAAAATGGCAAACTCGATCCGGTAATTGGTCGAGACGATGAAATTCGACGAGTGTTGCAAATTCTTACACGACGAACGAAAAACAACCCAATACTTATCGGTGAACCCGGAGTGGGAAAGACTGCTATTGCAGAGGGATTAGCACATCGAATTGTTGATGGAGATGTTCCAGAAAACTTAAAATCTAAAATTGTATATTCACTAGATATGGGAGCACTTGTTGCAGGCGCGAAATACAAAGGTGAATTTGAAGAACGTTTAAAATCAGTTATCAAAGAGGTGATTAGCGCTGAAGGAGAAATCATCTTATTTATTGATGAAATTCACACACTTGTAGGTGCTGGAGGCGGAGATGGCGCAATGGATGCAGCAAACATTTTAAAACCTGCACTTGCGCGGGGTGAATTAAGAGCTGTCGGCGCAACTACGTTAAATGAATATCAAAAGTACTTTGAAAAAGACAAGGCATTAGTTCGACGCTTCCAAACTGTTTTAGTCGATGAACCAACGACAGAAGATGCCATTTCTATCCTACGTGGAATCAAAGAGAAATACGAAAATCACCATAAAGTGCTAATCAAAGATGCTGCAATTATTGCCGCGGTAGAATTGTCACAGCGTTATATAACCGATCGACATCTTCCAGATAAGGCAATTGACCTCATCGATGAAGCGGCTTCAAAACTGCGCATGGAAATAAATTCCAAACCAGAAGAATTGGATGAATTGGAACGAAAAATCATGCAATTTGAAATTGAACGCGAAGCCCTCAAGCGCGAAAAAGACACTAAAAAGGTCGACGCCGTTGAAAAGGAACTTGGAAATTTGATTGAGCAACGCGATGCTTTCAAAGCCAAATGGCAAGCTGAACGAGATGTAGTTGATACGATTCAAAAATCCAAAGAAGCCATTGAAAACTTTAAATTTGAGGCAGACCAAGCGGAGAAAATGGGCGATTATGGAAAAGTAGCTGAAATTCGTTATGGAAGAATCAAAGAGGCGGAAGAAAAGCTTGAAGTTCTTAAAAATCAATTGATTGAGATGCAATTGAAATCAAAAATGATTAAAGAAGAAGTGGATGTAGAAGAAATTGCGGAAGTTGTTTCAAAATGGACAGGAATACCAATCAATAAAATGATTGAAAGTGAAATTTCGAAATTACTAAAATTAGAAGATGAATTGAGAAAACGAGTGATTGGTCAAGATGAAGCTATCATAGCGGTTTCAGATGCTGTTCGACGTTCACGTGCAGGACTTCAGGATCCGAAAAAACCAATAGGATCATTCATTTTCTTGGGAACAACAGGTGTCGGAAAAACAGAGTTGGCAAAAGCATTGGCTGATTATCTTTTCAACGATGAAAATGCAATGACGCGAATTGACATGAGTGAATATCAAGAAAAACATTCAGTTAGCAGACTTGTAGGCGCGCCTCCAGGATACGTTGGATACGAAGAAGGAGGTCAATTGACCGAAGCTGTTCGCCGCCGCCCCTACTCGATTATACTCTTAGATGAAATTGAGAAGGCGCACCCTGATGTTTTTAACGTTTTACTACAAGTACTTGATGATGGTCGTTTAACCGATAACAAAGGTCGCTTAGTTAACTTTAAAAACACAATCATAATCATGACTTCCAATCTTGGTTCACACCTGATTCATGAGAATTTTGATAATATTAAACCTGCAGAATTTGAGCGAGCAGCTGAAAAAGCGAAACTTCATGTATTGGAATTATTGAGACAGACTATTCGTCCCGAGTTTTTAAACAGAATCGACGAAACCATATTGTTCTTGCCATTGACACGTCAAAACATAGAAGAAATAGTTGAATTACAGCTGAACATTTTGAAAAAACAATTGAAAGAAAAAGACATCAATTTATTGATCACAAAAGATGCTTTCAATTGGATTACAGAAGCTGGTTACGATCCTTTCTTTGGTGCGAGACCTGTGAAACGAGTGATTCAAAAGCAAGTTTTAAACGAACTATCGAAAGCACTAATTAGCGGAACTATTGATCGAAGTGAAAATGTTGTTATGGATGTTTTTGATGATAAAATCATTTACCGTAAATCAATCAAGAGTGATGTGTTAAGGTAATTTAGGGATACAAAAAAGCCTTGTCAGTTTGACAAGGCTTTTTTGTGCTTCTAGATTTTATTCTTTTGATTTAGCCTTTGTAGCCTTACCTTTTTCAATTTTTACTGTAAGTTCTTCAGCTCCCTCTTTGATATCAATTTTAATCTTATCTCCTTCATGCAGGTGAGAGTTAATAATCTCTTCCGCTAGTGGATCCTCAATATACTTTTGAATAGCTCTTTTTAATGGACGCGCTCCAAATTTCTCATCGTACCCATTGTCCACAATAAAGTCTTTCGCTTTAGAAGTGATTTCAATTTGATATCCTAAGTTATTGATTCTACCATAAAGTTTTGACAATTCAAGGTCAATTATTCTGTGAATATCTTCTCTAGTCAACGATTTGAATAAAATCATATCATCAACACGATTCAAGAATTCAGGAGAAAATGCTTTTCTTAGTGCATTTTGAACAACAGATTTTGCATTCTCATCACGTGATTCTTCTCTTGATTTTGTTCCAAATCCAACTCCCGTTCCGAAATCTGCTAATTGACGCGCACCGATATTCGATGTCATAATCAAAATCGTATTCTTGAAATCAATTTTACGACCTAAACCATCTGTCATATGACCATCATCCAATACTTGCAACAATAAATTGAATACATCTGGATGTGCTTTTTCGATTTCATCCAACAAAATGATAGAATATGGTTTTCTTCTAACTTTCTCTGTTAATTGTCCACCTTCCTCATACCCAACGTATCCTGGAGGCGCCCCAACCAAACGAGAAATAGAGAATTTCTCCATGTATTCGGACATATCGATACGCACCAAGGAATCTTCAGAATCGAATAAATATTTCGCTAGAACTTTCGCTAATTGTGTCTTTCCAACACCTGTTGGTCCTAGGAAGAAAAACGAACCAATTGGCTTGTTAGGATCTTTCAATCCAGCTCTATTTCGTTGAATCGCTTTTACCACTTTCATTACAGCTTCATCCTGACCGATAACTTTACCTTTCATTTCTTCAGCCATTGTCGCCAATTTACCCATCTCAGATTGAGAAATTCGGGTAACTGGAATACCGCACATCATCGATACAACTTCAGCAACGTGATCTTCTGTCACAGTTACTCTATTGCTTTTCGATTCATCTTCCCATTTCTTCTTAGCAACCTCAAGTTGATCTTGCAATTTACGCTCATTGTCGCGCAATTCAGCAGCTTTCTCGTATTGTTGAGATTTAATTACCTCATTCTTTTGGTCCTTTAACAGATCAATTTCTTTCTCTATGTCAAGAATTTCTTGAGGGACATGAATATTTGTCAAATGCACACGTGAACCAACCTCATCCAATGCATCAATTGCTTTGTCTGGAAGGTGACGATCCGTAATGTATCTTTCAGTTAATTTCACGCATGATGCAATTGCCTCATCAGTATAAGTAACCGAGTGATGTTCTTCGTAGCGTTCTTTGATATTATTAAGAATCTGAACTGTTTCCTCAATAGTAGTTGGTTCAATAATCACCTTTTGGAAACGTCTTTCTAGAGCGCCATCCTTTTCGATATATTGACGGTATTCATCAAGCGTTGTCGCTCCAATTACTTGCATTTCTCCGCGTGCTAAAGCTGGCTTGAACATGTTTGAAGCATCCAACGATCCGCTTGCACCGCCAGCACCGATAATTGTATGAATCTCGTCAATAAATAAAATAACATCCGGATTCTTTTCAATTTCTTGCATGACAGCTTTCATTCGTTCTTCGAACTGACCACGATATTTTGTTCCAGCGACTAAAGAAGCCAAATCAAGCGAAATAACTCGCTTATTAAAAAGAACACGCGAAACTTTACGTTGAACGATTCTCAAGGCCAATCCTTCAGCAATGGCACTTTTACCCACTCCAGGTTCACCAATTAAAATAGGATTATTCTTTTTTCTACGAGAAAGAATTTGACTAACTCGTTCAATTTCTTTTTCACGGCCAACAATTGGATCTAATTTTCCAACTTCTGCCATTTTCGTAAGGTCTCTACCGAAATTATCTAAAACGGGTGTTTTTGATTTTGGATCAACCGCTTTACGTTGTGGAGAGAATTGATCTCCACTTTCTTCTTCTTGTCCACCAGGAAATTCTGCACGTGGGCTTGTGTTTTCATCGATCATTGCTTCTAATTCGTCTTTAGCGTTTTCGTATATAACTCCGTATTTATTAAGCACTTTACATGCAAAACTATTCTCGTCTTTCAGTATTGACAGGAGCAAATGCTCCGTACCAATCATTGGACTTTTGTACAATTTAGCCTCTAAATAAGTCATTTTCAATACCTTTTCAGCCTGTTTTACCAATGGTATGTTTGCCATTGATTGGTGAATAGTTTTTGATGACTTTGTTAAACTCTGTTCTATTTCTGATCGAATATGCTTCAAATCTAAATGAAACTCATTTAATATTTTAATACCAGTCCCTTCTCCTTCGCGAATTAATCCCAGCAAAAGGTGCTCCACGCCGATGAAATCATTTCCCAATCGCAAGGCCTCTTCTCTACTGTAACTAATTACATCTTTTACTCGCGGTGAAAACTTTGCTTCCATATCGCTCAATTTAATTGGTTAAAAATGCACATTTCTAGCATCACTCAAAAGTAAAACGAAAAAATTGTTAATAAGTGTCCAAAAAACTCAATTTTCCACAGATTTTTGTTAGTAAAAAGGACTTTATAAACAGTCTATTTCTTCGAAATATGACTAATTTCGAAACTTGCTTTCACCCACACAAAATGTGTGCTAAATTAAATTACTCGACAAAATGGCAGATGGAGAAAAAATAATCCAAATCAACATTGAAGATGAAATGAAGTCCGCGTACATTGATTATTCAATGTCCGTAATTGTATCAAGGGCTTTACCGGATGTGCGCGACGGTTTCAAACCAGTTCACAGACGTGTATTATATGGTATGCAAGATTTAGGTGTATTTTCCAATAAACCTCATAAGAAATCAGCAAGAATCGTCGGTGAAGTACTTGGTAAGTATCACCCGCATGGAGATAGTTCAGTATACGACACAATGGTTCGTATGGCGCAACCTTGGTCACTTCGCTATCCGTTAGTGGATGGACAAGGTAACTTTGGTTCTGTTGATGGCGACAGTCCAGCAGCAATGCGTTATACCGAGGCTCGTTTGCGAAAAATCGCAGAGGAGATGCTCGACGATTTAGATAAAGATACAGTTGACTTCACACCAAACTTTGATGATAGTTTGATGGAGCCGAGTGTTATGCCTTCAAAAATTCCTAATCTATTAATTAATGGCGCGTCAGGTATTGCTGTTGGTATGGCAACAAACATGGCTCCTCACAATTTAACAGAAGTTATTGACGGTATTATTGCTTATATAGACGATAATGATATCGAAATTGAAGACTTATTAAAATATGTAAAAGCACCTGATTTCCCTACTGGGGCAATTATTTACGGATACGAAGGTGTTCGTGATGCCTTATTAACTGGACGTGGACGTATTGTCATGCGTGCCAAAGCGGAAATTGAGGAAGCAAATGGACGTGAACAAATCATTGTTACTGAAATTCCTTACCAAGTTAACAAGTCGGAATTAATTAAGAAAACGGCTGAATTAGTTAATGACAAGAAAATAGAAGGTATTTCTGATTTACGTGATGAGTCAGATAGAAATGGTATGCGTATCGTTTACGAAATTAAGCGCGATGCCATTGCAAATGTTGTATTGAATAAACTATACAAGTTTACAGCTCTACAAACATCTTTCTCCGTAAATAACATCTGTTTAGTTGACGGTCGTCCTCAAATGTTGAATTTGAAGGATATGATTAAATATTTCGTTGAATTCCGTCACGAAGTAGTTATTCGCCGAACTAAATTTGAATTAAAGAAAGCAGAAGACAGAGCGCATATCTTAGAAGGATTAATCATCGCTTCTGATAACATCGACGAAGTAATCGAAATCATTAAGGCTTCTTCTAGTCCAGATGATGCGCGTGAACGTTTGATGGCTCGCTTTAATTTATCTGACATTCAGTCACGTGCAATTGTTGATATGCGTCTGCGTCACTTAACTGGACTAGAGCAAGATAAATTGCGTGCAGAATATGATGATTTGATGAAGTTAATTACTGATTTGAAAGACGTTCTTGATCGTGTTGAACGTAGAATGGAAATCATCAAAAATGAGATGTTAGATATCCGCGATAAATACGGTGATGAGCGTCGTTCAAGAATTGAATACTCTGCTAGCGAAATGCGAATGGAAGATTTAATTGCGGATGAAGAGGTAATCATTACGATTTCTCACGCTGGTTATATTAAACGTACAAGTTTAACTGAATTTAAAGTTCAAAACAGAGGGGGAATGGGATCGAAAGGTTCAACCACTCGTGATAAAGATTTCTTAGAACACTTATTTGTTGCAACAAATCACAATTACTTATTAATCTTCACTGAAAAAGGTAGATGTTTCTGGATGCGTGTTTATGAAATTCCAGAAGGGAACAAAACAGCAAAAGGAAGAGCTATACAGAACCTCATCAACATCCCTCAAGATGACAAGGTGAAAGCATATGTAAAAGTGCAAGACTTGACAGATAAAGAATACGTAGATAATAACTTTATTATCATGTGTTCTAAACAAGGTATTATCAAGAAAACATCTTTAGCATCTTATTCTCGTCCTCGTGCAAACGGTATCAATGCTATTTCAATTCGTGAAAACGATGAGTTGTTAGAGGCTAAATTGACTAACGGAACAAACGAAATCATTCTTGCAACTAGTTCAGGTAGAGCAATTCGATTCAATGAATCAACTGTTCGTCCAATGGGAAGAAATGCTTCAGGTGTTAAAGGTGTTACCTTAGCAAATGACAAAGATGCTGTTGTAGGTATGATTTGCGCTGAAGATGTCTTCTCAACAATTTTGGTTGTATCTGAAAAAGGATATGGTAAACGTACTTACTTAAATGATCCAGAGGATAACGAGCCAGTATACAGAATCACGAACAGAGGTGGTAAAGGTGTGAAAACATTGAATATCACTGATAAGACTGGTCCATTAATGGCCATTAAAAACGTTACTGATGAAGAGGATTTAATGATCATCACGAAATCGGGAATTACGATTCGTATGCATATTGATACAATTCGCACAATGGGTCGTGCAGCTCAAGGCGTTCGTTTAATTAATTTGAAAGGAAGTGCAGAAATTGCAGCGATTGCAAGGGTACCTCGTTCAGAAGAAGAAGATGAAATCGAATTCGATGAAGATGGAAATCCAATCGAACCAGAAAGTGGCACGGATATTGAAAATGGCGAGTCTGAAAATCCAGATGTGGAATAATTACAAAATTTCATCACAAAGAAAAAAACAATGAAAAATAAAGTTGCTAAAACTAGTCTAATCGCAGGTGCATTGATCATTTCTGCTAGCACATTTGCTCAAAAGAAAAATGAAACAAGCGCTGCTGTTGAGTTCAAAACCAAATATCAAGTGTCCATGGGGTCGGGAGATATTGATGGTGCAAAAAAGGCGTTAATTGCTGCGAAAGGTTTTATTGATCTTGCGGCAGAGCATGTTGAAACAAAAGAAAGTCCAAAAACGCTTTACTATAAAGGAGAAATTTATGCAAATTTCCTAATGGTAGGGATGCAAACAATGGATACTACTTTTATGAAATTAGGTGGCGATGACGCATTGGAAACTGCGATTGCAGCCTACAAAAAAGGTTTTGATGTTAGTGATAAATTTGATAGTGATATCAGAGAAGCTGTTTATCAAAAAAAGGCGATGCTTGATCCATACGCTAACTTGCTTTATAAAAACAATATGTTCAAAGAGGCAGGTGAATTGTATATAACTCAAGCTGACTTATCAAGTGCGGTGAGTGAATTGGACAGTACTTCTATCTTTAACGGCTCTCTTTGCTTCGAAAAAGGCAGTGAGTTCATTAAAGCTGCAGAAGGTTATGAAAAATTAGCTAAAGTTGGTTACAAAGGTACAACAACATATGTTTTGGCTTCAAGTGCTTACCGTAAAGGTGGCAACATCGAAAAAGCAAAAGCAATTGTTGCTGAAGGACGTAAAAAACACCCATCAGATCGTGACTTGTTGCTAGAATTAGTAAATACAAACATTGACGCTGGCGATGCAGCAGGTGCAGAAGCAGCTTTGAACGAAGCAATTACGAAGGATCCAAACAACAAACAATTGCATTATACGATTGGTACAATCTACATCGATTTGAAAGAAAACGAAAAGGCTGAACAAGCTTTAAATAAATCGTTGGAAATTGACCCTAACTATGCAGATGCTTTGTATCAATTAGGCGCTCACCTTGTTACTTGGGCTGGAGATACCAAAACAGCAGCTAATCAATTGAAATTTGGAGATCCAAACTACAATAAAATGCTTCAACAAGCTGATGACACTTACAAAAGAGCATTAGTTCCTTTAGAAAAGTACATTGGTAAAAATCCAAATGATAAAGATGTATTGACAATCTTATTCCAATTGAATAGAAGTCTTGGAAATACAGAAAAAGCATTGGAATACAAGAAAAGAGCTGACGCTATTAAATAATAAAATTGTACTGTATAAAAAAAGCTGCATTCGTGCAGCTTTTTTTATGTCTAATAAATTCTATTTTAGTTTTGCGTTAAATACCTTTTTAAACTTTTCAACTTTAGGTCGCACCACTGATTGACAATACATGTTTTCTGGGTGAAGCTCAAAATAATTAACGTGATAATCTTCCGCCTTGTAAAAATTATTGATTGGCTCAATCAAGGTTACAATCGGATCTTCCCAAACTTCTTGGTCTGTAAGGTTTTGTTTGATTGTTTCTGAAACTATTTTTTGTTCCTCGTCATGGTAAAAAATAACACTTCGGTATTGTGTACCAATATCATTCCCTTGTCTATTTAACTGTGTTGGATCATGGACAAACCAATATACCTCTAATAATTCTTCAAAAGAAATCAAGGCATCATCATAAATAACTCGTGCAACTTCTGCGTGACCTGTTTGACCACCACACACTTGCTCATAGGTTGGGTTTAAGCTCTGACCGCCAGCGTAACCTGGAAAGACATCAATGACACCTTTAAGTTCCTTGTAACAAGCTTCAATACACCAAAAACATCCAGCACCTAATGTCGCCTCTTTTACCATGATTCAAAATTTAATTTATATGTCAAAGATATTCTACTTTCTAAAATGGTAGTCAATTCTTCACCTTTAACTAATCAATAAACAGTATTTTTGCCAACATGTTTTCAGGGTACGGTAAAAATTTTTGGATCATTTGCGCAGCAATGCTGTTGTTCATGATCAGTTTTAATTTAATTATTCCTGAACTCAATCAATTTATCACCAATCTTGGTGGAGAAGAACAAAAAGGGCTAATCATTTCACTCTTTACAATTTCAGCAGGAATTTCACGTCCATTTTCTGGAAAGCTCTCTGATAAAATTGGCAGAAAGAAAGTAATGATCGTTGGAATTGTTGTTTGTTTCATCGTTTCCATGTTATATCCATTGACGCTTTCTGTATTTTTCTTTTTAATACTTCGTTTCTTTCATGGATTTAGCGCAGGATTCACCCCCACAGGTGCAACAGCTTTAATTACTGATATACTTCCAGCCGATAAACGTGGTCAAGGAATGGGCATTTGGGGAACTTTTATTTCACTTGGAATTGGGATTGGTTATTCTTTAGGATCTATTATTTTCGAGCATTTTGGGATGAATAATCTATTCTTTATTTCTGCACTTGCCGCAGCTTTATCCGCTATTCTGATTTTACAAGTAAAAGAAACACTTCCTGAACCTAAGAAATTTCAACTCAACTTTCTCAAAGTTAAATGGAATGATGTTTTTGAACCTACTGTTCTTCCGGCAGCGATGGTTATGTTCTTAACAGCTCCAGCCTCTGGAATTATTTTTGTGCTTACGCCTGACATGTCGGAATATCTTGGCATCAATAATAAAGGTTGGTTTTTTGGAATGTATGTGATTTCAACAATTATTATTCGACTTTTTACAGGCAAATTATCTGACACCATCGGGCGTCGTAAAACACTTTTAATTGGAACAAGTATCTTGGTATTAAGTATGTATTTGATTGGATCATCAACTACCATAACCGAATACACTATTGCAGCATTGGTGTTTGGCTTAGCAACTGGAATATCAAGTCCAACAATTTTTGCATGGACAGCAGACCTATCTCCTACTCACAGGAGGGGTGTTGGTTCAGGAACCATGTTTATTGCCTTGGAATTTGGCATAATGGCTGGATCAATGTCAACCATGTATACGTATGACAATACGAAAGACACCTTATTTATGGGATTTACCGTAGGAATAATCTTATCAACTGCCGCAATTTTATATTTAATCTGGCATTTATTCAAACGGCATTCACATACCTAATCCGATGTACGTAAATATTTACGGATTAAATAATGTCCTAAGTAAATCATCGGAGTCAATGAAATAGCAATACCTATTTTAAGGATATAATTTGTTGGAGCGATACTCATGTAATCTGAAAAGCTCATGTTTCCCGGCAGAACGAAAGCAATGTACAAAACAACATAGGTATCTATCAACTGCGAAATCAAGGTGCTTCCTGTGCTTCTCATCCAAATAAATCGATTCCCCGTTTTGGATTTTATGAAATGAAAAACGAAAACATCCATCAATTGCGAAAGTAAAAAAGCAGAAATACTGCCAATTATAACCATTTGCGCCTGTCCAAAAACCGCATTGAATTGCTCATTTGTTGCCAATGTAGAATTAGGAATTTCTTTTGCAGGCAAGGCCATTGCAAGTGTCACAATTATAAAACAAAAGGCAATCATTACTGCTGTAATCCACGATAATCTTCGAACTACTTTTTCACCATAAAATTCATTCAATAAATCAGTCAGCAAAAAAACGATTGGCCAAGGTAAAACGCCAACAATAGTGGTAAAAGGTCCTAGTTCTTTTCCAAACAGATCAAACTGAATGGGAATATCAATTAATTTATTGGAAATAAGTTCAGCCGTTATTGCGCATGTGATAAACAATCCAGAAAGAAAGACGAAAAGCCAAATTCGTCGTTCATTGCCGATACTACTAGATTCAGATAAATTCACTTTTATACTTTAGGAAGAAGTCTAAATTAAACAAAAAACTTAGAATGAAGTTTATTCTTCAACACCATAATCCAATCGTTTCGCTTTAATAAAACGGGGAATATAATATTTACTGGTTAAGAAATTATCGATTACAACTCCTCTTGATGTGGAAGAATGAATGAATTTTATGATTCCAGGAGAGACTTCAACCACCATTGCAACGTGACCAATTTGGGTTGAATTTACATTTCTACCTTTGAAAAACATCAAGTCTCCAGGTCTGAGTTCAGATATCTTAACTGTTCGACCAAATTCAGCCAAGCCATAACTTGTTCGGGTCAAACTGAATCCAAAATTACCCATCACATAGTAAATAAATCCTGAGCAATCGAAACCAGAAGGAGTTGTTCCCGCGTAATGATAGGGTGTTCCAAGAAACTTCTTGGCGAATGAAATGATTTCATCGACTTGTTTACTATTCTTTGGAACAGTATCGCGTTTTGCAATTGAATCATTTACAACTACCTGCACAGAATCTGGTGGAGTCACCTGAGCACCACCAATTAAAGGAAATAAAAATCCAATAAATATTGAAAAAATAGACTTGATAATGATTCCTTGCATTGCGGTTGCAAAATTATAACTATTTTCGGGAATATTTCAAACCTTTTTCAGGTGAAAATCGAGATCGAAAAACTAACCAAGCTCTATTATACCATTGGAGAAGTCGCAGACATGTTCAGCGTCAATGCTTCGCTAATACGGTTTTGGGAGAAAGAATTCGCTATTATTCAGCCAAAGAAGAACAAAAAAGGCAATCGACTTTTTACAACGAAAGACATTGAGAATTTTAACAAGATTTATCAATTGGTAAAAATCAATGGTTACACCTTAGACGGTGCAAAAAAAGCCTTGAAAAGTAAAGAGTTAATCAATGAAGAAGTTATTGATACTGACGATAAAACGATTGTAATTAATAGGTTAGAAAATATCAAGCAGCGACTTCAAGAATTAAAAGGTTAATCACCTAAATCTTTTTCACTTTTAAGACACGAACCATTCCTGCATTTTCATGATACATCATGCAAACCATTAATCCTTCTTGTTCTGGACAGTCCTTTACCAACTTATAGCTTACTTTCACTTTATCACCTTCATTGAATTCTGCGACAGAATTAATATTGCAAACGAGATAATCTTTGTCATGAATGCGAATATAGGTTCCTGTGCAATCTTTGGTAATGCTGGCCTCTACTCCACTTTTTTTTGTACAAGCCAATGCTAAAATGGACAAGACCAAAATGATGATTGTATTTTTCATACGACAAATTTGAGGTTCACAAGGCAAAGATAGTGCCCATAAATTGAATACTCTAACTATTTCTGTTACTTTTAAATAAAATGAAATTATTCAGTGTGTAAAAAAATATGTAAATGCGGTTTGTATTCATTTTTCTGGTTTTAGCAGCATGGATAGGATGTGAAAATCATTCTGTCAGTTCATTTCTTGTCCAAACAACAAGTGCAGAAACTGCTACAGAAAGTCAACTTGACACGGCAGGGATGACAATCAAAACGCGATTCAATACACCAGAAGGTTTTGAGCGTGCGCAATTGGATTCTAATTCATTTGGATTTTATCTTCGAAATTTCCCATTACATGAAGTTAATCGTGTTGTGCATTATTTTGATGGCAGAGAAAAAACGAAGCAAGATGTCTATTGCTCGGTATTGAAACAAGAAATTGATCCAGTTGATTTACAACAATGTGCCGATGCAGTGATGCGCTTGAGAGGAGAATTCTTATATCAACAGAAACGTTTCGATGACATTCATTTCAATTTTGTATCTGACGGGAAACCCCATTATTTCAAAGAATACGCGAATGGAGATTATTCCTACAAGAAATTTCGTTCCTATATGAAGTATATCTTTTCATATGCGAATACGGGTTCATTGAAAAAAGAGTTAGTCGCGGTCGAGTCAATAAATGAAATTGAAGTAGGCGATGTTTTTATACAATCAGGAAATCCATATGGACACGCTATAATCGTTATGGATGTAGTTGTTTCTTCAGAAGGAAATAAACGGTTTATTTTGGC
>JAIOZF010000136.1 GCA_021740745.1 Crocinitomicaceae bacterium
CATGTTGTATTATTGAAATTTGCTGATTCATAACAAGCAAGTCCAGTTGGCGCAGTAGGTTGTGTACCTGTCACGTCCCAAGAACATGTTGTTGTATTGAAGTTTGACGATTCATAACAAGCAAGTCCAGTTGGAGCAGTAGGTTGTGTACCTGTCACGTCCCAAGAACATGTTGTATTATTGAAATTTGCTGATTCATAACAAGCAAGTCCAGTTGGAGCAGCAGGTTGTGTACCTGTCACATCCCAAGAACATGTTGTATTGTTATATGTTGCAGTTTCGAAACAGGCAACCACAGGCGCAGGAGGAATTGGAGGATTTTCTAGGATGAAAGCACCAGCCAAAGTATTCGCAGAATTACAACCTAAGCCAGTTGTACTAAAATTAGCATAAGAACCTGCATTTAATCCGGCAATGATTAGTTGACCGCTTCCATTAGACGTAAATGATCCACTTACTGAAGTTCCGTCATCCGTATAATTAACTGTGTAAGTTTGATTATTTGCAAGTCCACTAATTGTAATAGAACCATCAGATCCATTACAAGTAATTGGATTTGATTGAGAATTGTATACGAGTGTAGGTGGTGCAACCACATTTACGATAATATTTTCAGTTAATGTGTTGTTACAACTGCCATTATAAGGTGATTTTATAGCTAAAACGCTTATAATCGTATTCGCAGAAATTGAAGCACTTGTAAGAGTAATATTTCCTCCATTACCTAATACAGAACCGCCCGAATTAGCAGCTAATACATTATTATACAATTGATAGATAACACCAAATTGAGAACCTTGAATTACCACTCCAATGACAGGTGTTCCGGAACAGATAGTAACTGCATCTGGATTAACAACTAAAGAGCTATTTGGAGGAGTACAAACTATTGGAGTTGGGTCTTGGGGTAACGAGGTACAGCCTGAGCCGCTACTTGATGTAACTGTCAATGTTCCACCGGCATAAAATATACCAGCATCGATTAACGTAATAGTCCAGTTTCCGGATTCATTAACTATTGCTGTTGCCTGTACAGATTCAACAAAATTAAGATATACTGGCCATCCGTCATTATAAAGTGTTATAACATCTCCTGGTGTTCCTGTACCCGAAACAGACATATCGCTTTCTGTCACTGGGTTAGGTGAAATTGTCGCTGGGTTTGTATACAAAGAACCGATTATAACGCTTGCAGATGCAACACTTTGTCCTTCACAGAGCACAGTGTTTGTGGTACGAGCTGTAATAGTCGTTCCTGGCGCAATACTCAACCCAGTGATTGACCAAGATCCACCTGAAACAGTAGTTGTACCTAAAACTGTCGCCGTTCCTGTCCCCTGATACAGAGTAACTGTCGAGCCATTCGCCTCAGTGGAAGTTCCACTTACTGATGTTGCCAACCCACATATAGGTTGGTCGATAACCGGTGCGGCACTGGCTCCACCACTTACGATTGAAACCGCACTTTGAGAAGGGCAAAGAGCAGTTGCAATATTTCGTGCTGCAACGACGTATACCTCATCACATGGAGAAAAAGTACCGGCAGGTATATTGATAGTCCAGTTTCCTGTGTTGGTTGTTGTAGTTGTAGTTCCAACTAGCCCACTATTCACATAAAGGTATATTGACACACCGTTATTATCGGCAAGATTTCCGGCAAGGTTACCTGTTACTGTTAAAGTCGCACTAGTAATGGCTGTACTAATATTCGGCACACTAGTGGATCCCGTGAGACCCAAACAGAACCAAACCGGTGAAGATTCACATTGACCAGGCAGCTGAGCAGTAATGTAATAATTTCCGGGGGCAATGCAAGGTCCCCCTCCGGCAGTACAGCTATTTGTTTCACCGGAACCTACACATCTCCATAGGAAATTTTCAGGCGCTAAAAGACCTATACCACTAGCAGTTACCGTATTAGGATTCCCTCCAGTTCCTGCTGTGAAAAGCGTTCCAGACGAAGGGATTTGCAAAACACCATTAGAATCATATAATCTTACAATTGAACCCGCAGGGGCAGTGCCACTGAAGGCTTTCCTTGCATTACATTGATTGACATTTGTTGGAGGATCAGTACATGTCGCTCCGGCAATTTGAACATTGTTACAGTTTGTTCCTGATTCGACTTCTCCTGTAGCTTGCGCAGTAGCTGTTATATTTGCGTTGGCAGCTAAAGCTGGACTAACGGTTACAGAATATGTTCCCGCACCTGTATTTATTGCTTGAGAACCAATTAAACTGCCATTTGAATAAATCCTTAAGACACCTGATGTTTCAGTGGTTGTTAAACTTACCGAGGTAGCTCCAACACTTAAAGGCACTCCGTTAATAGTTGGACAATCTGAAAAAGTACAGGCTGCAGGTGCGGATGGAGCGCATCCTGGTTGAAGAAGAATTATTTCTGTAAAGCATGCCTCTAAATTTCCGCAAGCATTATCATCAACACCTCCTATATCTGAGGCAGATGCTGGATTACAAATAGTTGATTTGTCTGCAGCCATGTTATCAACTATGGCGTAACGCATTGCTGTATTTTCATTAACACCAAATTGCGCTGTGATATCTGCCCAATCAACATACATTTCTAAGAAGAAATTCATTGAAGAACAAACATTTGATGCGGCAATTGACTTTTGAATTCTTTCTGGTCCATAGGAAGCGACAAGATTGGACCCACATGGTAATCGATGGTCATATATACGAACTCCAAACTTTGTAGCAAGAACGATTTCCAGTTCAAAACCAGGGTTAACTCCTGCTATATAACAATCATCACTTGGTCCTATCAAATTATCTATGTCGACAAGAATAGAATATGACTTCGCATTGGGATTAATGCCAGCCATTCTGAATCTGAAAAGCCAATTTGCACCACTTGATAAATGAAAAACAGGATCAATACCACCGACTGTTGATTCTACAAAATCCGTAAAACCACAATTTGGTCCGTTTTGAACATCTGAATTTGGTTCTGATCCTGCTGGAATTAAAGTCTGCCAAGGCAGTTCATTATTAATCTGATCATTCCCTAAAAATCCGGCTGTTGTGGAAGAAACATAACCATCACTATTGGGGTCTAAAATGCCAGCAGAAACTCCAGTTGCTGGTTCAAGAATCATTCCAGTGGTTTGAGCAAAAGAAATTCCTGAAAATGATAACAAAAATAATAGCAGTAAGTTTTTCATTTATATTGGTGGTATTTTAAATTGGGAATATTAAAACAGTATAAAAATTAACGATATAAAGATTCATTAAATTAACATTTACAGTGTTACTACTTCATATGTCTAGCTGCGAACAACATAACTATGTGATAAATAACATGCATTAGACGTTAAATAATGAAACATACAATAGCAAACGTTTTGTGAACCGTTACTTTTAATAAAATCGATTTATCTAGGCTAAAAATAGCACTTTTTTAATAAAAGTACAATCAGCTGTTACTTTTTAAGAAAAGTGAAATGTTTTCTTTATACTTTCTACCAATTGGAATATGTGTCCCATTCAATAAGTATATCTTAACACTCGTAAAACGGCTCGCGAATGTTGGGTTTACGCAAAATGATTTATGTGTTCGGATTAATTCTTTTACGCATGTTTCAGAGACATTCGATAAACTGATTCTTTCTGTAATTCTACTTCCGTTTTCAAAAATGAAATCGCAATAATTTCCTTCAGACTCTACATATAAAACATTTGTAATATCGACTGACAATTCTCCAGCATCCGTTTTTAATTGAATGATTTTTTTTTCTTTCTTTTCTTTTCTCCAATTTACTTTGAAGCTCGCTAAAAGTAGATTTGCTATTAGCGTTGATTTATCGAGAGGCTTCACAAGATATCCATCTGGATTTGTTTTAAACGCTGCTTCAAGGGTTTCTGAATCACTGAAAGCGCTTATAAAAATGATACAAACATCGTAGCTAATTTTTCGAATGTGCTGAGCAATTCTTATTCCACTGAAACGTTCTTCCATATTGATATCGAGTAAAACAATATCTGGCTTTTCGTTAGCGATAAGTAAGATGGCATTTTCTCTGTTTTTTGCCACGCCAATCACCTCTAAATTTTGCTCTATGCACGTCTCTTTGATATATTCAGCAACGATTAATTCGTCTTCACATATGAGTACTTTCATTTTTTCTTTGGTATTGTTAAACGGCATTCTGTGCCCTGAAGTGAGTTCCACTCTACACTTGCATTCATCTGATTCATGAGAAGAGTTATGACTTTCATGCCAAAAGAATTCGTTTCTTTTAGATTAATCTCTTTTTGAATTCCTGGACCATCATCTGAAATAATCACTTCAAAATATTGGTCATAATCAGAAATTTGTAAAGAAATAGCAAGTGTATCACTAACGACATGTTTTATAGAATTGGTAATAATTTCATTTACAACCAACCCAAGAGGAATAGCTTGGTCAAGAGATAACTGAATAGCAGAGCCACTAACTTTGTAAACAATTTCTGTATTATTATTTTCAATAGCTTCAATTATGTAGTTCCCCATTTCTTCTAGATAACTAAGAAGTTCAATCTTGTCAATGTTCAAATCTTTGTAAAGCATTTCGTGCACCATCGACATGGAATTCATCTTTAGTTCTAATTGGTTTATAAATTCACTAATGCTAGATTGATCTGAATATCTCTGTTGCAGTCGAATAAATGCAATGATCAATTGAAAATTGTTTTTGACGCGATGATGCACTTCAACTAAGAGAATTTCTTTTTCTCGACTTCGCTTGTTGAGCTTTTTTGTTTTCATTCTCAGGCGGTAAAGCAGGCTAATTGACACTATTAGAAAAACAGATATCAACATAATGATAATTATAAAATACGTTGATTTTTGCTCCGCCTTTTCGATTTGAATTTCCTTTTCATTCTCAATTTCTTGCGTTTTTAAATCAGCAATACTCTGAGATAATTCTTTCGAATATGTTTTACGCGTTAGTTCAATACATTTATTCTTATATACAAAGGCTTCCTCGTAATACTTGTGAATTAAAAGGGCTTTAGAGCATTCAGATGAAAGATGATATAGTTCATTCGAATTAATTTGACCTGCTGCTTCAGCGTATACTTTTTCACAAAACGATAGTAAATCGTTGACTTCAAATAAAC
>JAIOZF010000042.1 GCA_021740745.1 Crocinitomicaceae bacterium
CCAAAATCCTGTTGAACCTATCTGAAGATTATTTAGACTTAGGTCATTCAATGGAGGAACTTGTAACTTCACATCATCTATCATCCATAAATATTCCAAAACTCCGATGAAGCGAAAACGAATCATAACGTTTGACTGACCACCTGCAATTGAAGAAATATTAATATTTGCTGTTTCTTCATAAATTACACCAATTGTCTTATCTTGGTTAATTTGAATTGAATTCCAGCTAACACCACCATCAATACTTATTTCAATGAATGTTTGGGTTGTTATGTATGTACGAATCCGTTGATTGAACACAAGACTTACATCAGTATTCATTGATAGGTCAATTGAACCGTTATAGGTAATTATAGCATCTTGTCCATTACCGTTGCTCACTGAATCAGAGTCAAAAAGAGCATAGCCATTTTCATTAGATATTGTATTGGTCTGATCCTGCCAAGCACCGGTCCCAAATCCCATTGTGGTGGAAGTACTGTTCGTAATAACCCAATTCTGCTGATCTCCCGTAAAATTGGAAATTGCCCATTGAAATGGATCAGAAAAATCATTTTGCCATATTACTGTTTGGCTCAATCCACTTAAAGGAATAAACAAGCTTAGCAATAAAATAAAACCGGTGCGTTTAATGAATTTTTGCATAATGGTATTTTTCGTTTTTAACTTTTATTTATTGAGTATTTAATTCCCCCTCCTGCCATCTCAAATCAAGAGATCCAGCTTCCGTAAAATAATAGGTTTGTAAAGTGTGGTTGTATTTAATCGGGGCGTTGAATTCAGATTTCAAAATATCGAGGTATTTGTAAATCATTCGTTCGGAAACAGCGAGTTTTTTTGATAGTTCAGCCGGAGTTCCTGTATTTTTTTGTTCTATTAATTCAATTAAAAGTTGAATATTTTTGATGTTCATTCGTGAATTACACTGGTTAATTTATTTTGCAAAGTAATCGCGATTCACTGAAATTAAAATTCAGTTTTGTTGCTTTTCAGTTTTCAGTTGTTCCTGTTTTTATCCATTTCCATTGAAGGGACCCAGGTCGCTCAAATTGATAGGTTTTTCTAAACTTGTTAAACTCAATGGGTGCGTTCAATTCGTTTTTTAATAGGTGAACGTAAGTATAGATCGTTCGTTCAGAAACCTTTAGTTTTTCTGCTACTTCACTAGGCGTCCCGGTTCGTTCTTTTTCGATTAAATGGATGAAATATTTTACTTTCTCGATGTTCATGTTTCACACTTTAATTATTTATATGTCGAATGGGAAAGTTTAATGTCCCGAGTAAGTGTTCAACTAATTATTAAAAAATAATGTATTTTCGGAAAATCAATGAAAAAGGAAGAACTCTTATGGATGCGATTTGTGAAAGGTGAAAATGAAGCCTTGGGAGAATTGTATTCAGTGCTTTTTGAACCTTTAGTCTTCGTTTCGTTCTATTTGGTAAAAAATAACGATGTTGCTCGGGACATTGTGGGAGATTTATTCGTCTTTCTATTGTCTATTGAAGTAAAAGAACGAAAAGCGAAATGGAAGGAAGTCAATACGGTTAAGGCGTATTTATCAGCGGCTGTTCGAAATAAATCAATTGATTATTTGAGAAAAACAAAACTGCACCTTAGTAAAATCGAAGAAGTGTTAGATGGATCAATTACGATTGAAGACAATCCATTTTTTGATGAAAGTTTGATGTTGCTCAGAGAGGAGGAAAAGGAAGTGTTTCAGCTGCATTTGGATGGTTACAAGAATGAAGAAATAGCACAAAAACAACAGTTAACAGAGAAAACTGTGCGAAATAAATTGAGCTTAACGCGTAAAAAAATGAGGACGTATTTTAAATCACTTTTAATCTTTTTTGCATGAATGGTCCTGAACTTAAAAAGTTGATTGAATTACTTGATTCTCCTGATCAATTGAAATTAATTATCGAAAAAAATAGAGCTTACAAAGATTTGGATGAATCAATATGTGGGTTCATTGCAATGTATGATTCTTTTGATGGTGATTGTGCCAAAATGAAAAATCAAATGGCAGCTAATAAAAATGATATTTTAAAGTCACTTATTAAACCTAAGAAATCCATATTTACACAGAAATTTATTCGATACGCCGCCATTTTTGTGGTAATAATCGCAAGTTCATTTTTTGTTTACGCTTATTTATTTACCAATCAAATTGAACTTTCAGCTCGCTATAATGATCCGGGAATTCCTAATTTTATGAGTTCTGAAGAGAATCATGATATGTCAACAATCATGTTCTATTATCAAAAAAAGAATTACCAAAAAGCGGATGCGCTCATTCAAGCTGCATTGAAACAAAAACCGTCGAATGATACATTAAATTATTATGCGTCCGTTCTAATGTACATGAACGAACGTGGTGATTCAGGAATGAAGGGATTTGAAAAATTGAGTAAGGGAAGTGGCGGTTTTAAAGCAAAATCCAAGTACTATCAAGGTTTAATTTTGGTGGAACAAGGGAAATATTCGCTGGCGATTAAACGTTTTAAAGAGGTGTTACTGTTTGACGATGAGGCTGTTTCCTTGTATGCAAAAGCACATATAAAGCAGTTAGAATTGTATCAAAAATCGAAATAATTGCCAATAAAATAAAGCCAGACCAATTTTGATCTTCGGGTAAATTGTGGATTTTGTAACTCACAATTAATTGTAAACCATTCCAAATTTTTGGATTTCGCATGTCTGGATGGTTTTTTACAAATTGCTGTTTTGCTTCAAAAAAGGCATCCTCATAAACCATCCCTTTCTCAATTTTCTGATAAAATAGCTTGAAAAATTCAGCAGAATAGTAATCATCAACTTTATTTGGCGAACAAATCAGTGATTTAGCACCATTGCTTAAAATTCTTAAAGGAATGGTTTTATTAAATTCATTTACGTTATAAAATGGGTAACCGGAAAAACAATTGTTTAAGACAACCAGCTCTCTGTTACAACTAAAATCACCAGAAAATTGGCGGTCGGCTTGAGTTGAGCCTGTCGTTTCATAACGAATTTGAAATCCAAATGTTTGTGCCGCTTCATCAAAGGCAAATTCGCCATGTCCGTACAAATGAAGTATCCCTTTGCGTGTTAGTAAATCTTTTAAATCACCTTGGTAGTATTTTTTTGAATAAGGATGATTTGTTGAGAAATGATTAAAAAAGTCATCCATAAAGTGGAGTTTACTCACTTTTTTTTGTTTTAAAGAGCGAACGTCAATTGGATAATTCTGAAGGACGGATGTTTCATCAAAATACGAGTAAGGATTGTATAATCGAACAAAATTAATCTGGTTTCCTGCAAATTTAGCGCTGGCATATGACTTGCTTTTGGAATCTTTTAATAGCATTTCATATGGAATTAGATCATCATGGCTGATATAAATCTTTTTGACCTTGGGTAAAATTAATAATACGTCTTTCAAGTTGTCTTGGTAAGCCTGAACACTTAATTTTTTGAATTCGTTGAATGTTAAGGTGTCAATGTTTAGATTGTTTAATTCACATGTTCTATACGAATTAACAAATTGAATTTTATTTTTAGTGATTAATATCTTCTTTCCATCAAGTAGATCGTTATCATTTTGCATGAACAAAAAGCACTCATTCTTTTTAAGTTTCTTTTGAATTTTGGCAACATCGAAATAGGGTAGATGTTTATCGTTATGTTGTTTATTTTTTATAAAATGAAAATACACCTTTAATGTAAGTAAATGGGAAACAGCCTTTGAGAACTCACTTTTATTTTCGTTTTTATGCATTGACTTGAAGGAATATAAACTAAAAAGGTTTACATAAGGTGATGTTCGATAGGGATCATACGGCAAGTCATTTTCGGGATCAAAGCTTTTCCAAAATTCACTTTTCAATTTCGTTAAAAGCGCAATTTCTTTGTTTATCTTCTGCTCATTGTAATGTAAAGAAAGTGTATTTCGTACCTTAAAGGTTAAAAAGACCATTAATGGCTGATAATTTATTTTTTTTCTATCTATGAGTGTATTTGGAGCAATCGAATTCAAGGCAGTAGTAAAAATTGCGTCGGCCTCTTTATATCGATGAATATAAGTGTGAATTGCTCCCTTCAATCCATTCAAGATTAAAAAGTCATTTGTATGCCAAGGCTTCAAACATGCGATTCCCTTGTCATATAAATTATTTGCTTTTTCGAATGCAATGAGTTGCATTTTCGTTGGTGTCTTGGGTCTTCGTCCAGCTACTTCATCTAGCCATCTATTCGCATACGATCGATAAAGCATTGAGCGATCAGTTGAAAACTTAAAAGGAAATTTTGCTTGGTAATAAAGTGCTGAATCGAACCATTGAAATTGTTTTCGCTTAAAATCTTTTATTGGAAGGTCTAAATAAGCTTTAGGTTTACTGGCATCCGTTCGATATAAATAAGTGATTGCATAAACCTCATAAATGAATGGAATTTCAACTTTCGTTCTAAATTTTTCATTTTTTCTATAGAGTGACATTGATTTATTTGAATAGACTAAGGCACTGTCTGCCCACATCATATAATGCCAATAATAGGCTTTGTGCGCATACGCTTCTGAACTGTAAATTGGATTCAGAAATTTAGAAAGATGAATTAATTTATCCACTTCTAAATTATATTTACTCAACGCTTGTTGGTTTAAATAAATCTTCGTTATTAGTTTATTACACTTGTATTTTTCAAGCTTACCAATAGATTCAGACTTCTCTATTTTTTTTAATTTTCTCTCAGCTTTCAACAATTCACCCGCTTCGATTTCTTGCTCAATTTTCTGAAAATCTAACTGATAGGATTTAGTTGCGCACAGTGAATTCCCTCCAATGAATGAAATAACGATAAAAAACGTGATTTTTTTGAGGAATTCACTCATCTCGCTGAATAATAGTTAACCGCAAATGAAGTGATAAAAACCGAGTAGTTGGTTCAGTTTTGAGAAAAAACTTAATTAGGAAAAATAGAGTTTTTCTTCCATAAAAAATCCCCATACTATTTCTAGCATGGGGATTTTTGTTGCTAGGTTGATCGGAGATTTATTCGGCGATTACAATAGAATAACTTGCATTTTTCGCACCTGATTTAATGTGAACGAAATAAGTTCCACTGTACAATGTTGCAACATTGAAATAAGCGATTGTACTTCCTTTTTGAATAGTTTGTGTTTGAATCACTTTACCATTTGCATCCGTTAAGTCTATTGCGATTTCATTCGTTGTTAAACCATTTGTTTGAACCATGATAATATCCGCTGAAGGATTTGGGAATACTTTGAAATCAATTTTTTTGGTTTCGTCAATTCCTGCAGTTGACGTGTATGTTGTTACAGCTTCAGTTATACTTGTTACTTTACCCGCTGATTTCACACCATAAAAGGTTGGACCAACAGCATACGGATAAGCTGAATTGTGATTGGCATCTACTGTTGCGAAATAACAATAGATACCAGCTGGGTATTCTGGTGTAATGCAGAAACGTCCGTTGTGTTCATCTAAATAATCTTCTTCAGGATGTGTAACAAATTCATAATCTTCACGGAAATAACCCAACGGATACGTAGCACTAGCAACTGGACCATCAGCGACATCTGTTCCATCAGCCCAAACTGTGCGAGTTGTAATGTTTCTTAATTGATACCCAGATTTGATGCGAACGATTCCTCCAGTACCATCAGCATTAGCATATCCATATGCTCCGTAAATTGGAAAACCATCATAAGCAAATCCTATCAATGGAGAGTGCTGTGAAGGATTTATGGCATACAAGCCATCAGCGGCATATAAATCACAAATGGTTGAAATGATAGTTAAATCTAAATTGAAGGCACTGGGATTTTGATGATGGTGATAATTACCCATTGCTGGGTGACCTTTAGAACAGTCAAAGCCCAGTTTTTCAGCAGGAACAGCATCTCTATTCCAAGATTGAGACCCTCCTGGCCCACCAGGACAAGGCGACATTCCGGGTAAACCACCGCATAAAGAATTAGTAGTTGTATTCCATGCAACGCCGTCACGGTAATCAAATAAGGCTACACCGTTGATGAAAATACCAATGTTTCCTCCTGAAGTGGTTGTTGCCGTTCCTGTATTTTGAACTGGATTCAATGGAATTTTAAAAATCGCATTTTGATCGGTTGCTAATGAAGGATTGCCATCAAGGAATGGACCCGTTGGATATGCTGGAATTCCATTCGTAGAAACATAGACCCAATTGCTAGAATATTGAACGCTTTGTACATTCGCTTCAACTGCATCTTGAATGGCTGTTGAATTTCCAGAAACGTAATGACTTCCCATTAGTCCAGTTGTATTCTGCAACCATGAAGTTATGGCTGGATTGGTTTGTGCTTGTCCAAAAGCAGCAAGTCCAAGGGTAATAATTAAGCTTAGTTTTCGCATAGTAAAATGTTTATGTAATGTTAGAGGATTAATTAAAAAAAAACTTGCGTTTCCAAACGAAATTTATCTCGGAAAGGAAAATCGTTTGTTGTACAAGAAGGTTTTATCGGTTAAGGTTAGTAAAAAGGCAAGTAGATCTTTTTTTTCAATTTCATTGAAGTGAAGCGGTTTTTTGAGCGAGTTGTGCAAGTAAGGATTGTTCACATCAATTCCCTCACTGTAATAATTGATAACGTCTTTCAATTTTTTGTAGCGCCCATCGTGCATATATGGAAAAGTAAATTCAATATTGCGTAAAGTTGGAATTTTAAATTGCATCGAATCTTTTGCTTGTTGTGTGATCGCATAACGACCGACATCTTTCAATAGGGAATCCATTTTCAGTCCATTACTTGCAAAAAAAGTATTGGTAAAAAGCGGTTCGGTGTGACAGGAAGCGCAATGTCGCTGAAATAACTTCAAGCCATTTTTTTCTTGTGGAGTAAAGGCAATCCCTTTTTCCTTGCGCATCACTTGATCATATTTCGAATTAGAAGAAACCAGGGAAGCGGTATACTGCGTTAACGCCTTCATAATGGTTGAGGTCGTAATTTCTGTTTTACCAAACGCTTTTTCAAATGCTATTGGATAGTAAGATGAACGCTTCAATCTTCGAATTACTTCTTCAAGTGTATTGTCCATTTCTGCTGCGTGTTGAATCGGATTGATTCCTTGGACCTCCAATTGATTAACGCCTCCGTCCCAATGAAAAATTTTGTTCCAAGCAAGATTGATTAGAACGGGTGAGTTACGCGTTCCTTTTCTTCCGTCAATGCCATGACTAACAGCGTGATCGACATGGGTAAATCCTGTATATTGTAAATGACACGAGGCACAAGAAATGGTACTATCTCTCGATAAAATGGGATCGTAAAATAGTTTTCTACCCAATTGAAATCCTTCCTCCGTTAAGGGATTGTTTTCAAAAGTATAAATAGGCTTTGGCCATTTTTTCGGAACAATGAATTCAATAGAAGTTGAATTTAGCTGAGACTTAAACGCAACTAGCACAGAAGCGAATAAGCCAAAAAGTCCTATGAACAATATGTTTCGCATACTATTTTACTTGAAAAATGAGGGGTAAAAATTCAGATAAATGAACGGCATCTTTGCCTGGAATCATGATGGAGTTCATCTTGGAAAGATCAACCTGTTCTACGAACCGACTCAAATCAATTTCAATTTCTATTGTTTCTTGAGCGTTCTTAACAGGCAAAGTAACAGATTGAACTGTTTGAAAAGGAGATAGGTATCCTCCTAAATGAAATTCAAATGATTTATCTGCAGTGTTTGATTTGGATGATTTTCCTTGAAGTTTAAAATTAATGTACCCACTGTTCCATGCCCAATACATGCCATTGATTGGATCTAAATCACCTTCTAAAATCCCTGAAACATTTGTTGTGCTATCAATACCAATGAGAAATGAAATGGAATCAATTTTGACTGAGAGAGGTGTAAGAATGAGACTTGAATTTTCTTCAAGATCAATTAAATGTGCTTTTTCGTCATCTTTCCATACTTTACCAGATGAATAGGTCACCAAATGCGAAATATAAAATCGACAATCATTAAATTCTATCCAATCTCCATTTGATTCTATTCGGGACGACAAACTAATTCTTTCTCCATTAAAAACAGGGACGAAGGAAATAGTCTGAGCAAAAAATTGAACAGGAAAAAGAAGGAATAGAAAGCGTATTAGTTTCATTTTCTTCGCGGTGGAGGTGGACCTCTTCTTAGTACATCATGAATGATTTCTTCGAGTAATTTCTTCTCTTCACTTGTACAAAGTGCACTGATATCTTTGAAATAATCAAAAGTCATTTGTTCAGTTTCGCGCTGATTTTCAACAATATTATCAATTATCAGTGCAATTTCAGTACTGTCTTTCGACGTATCATTAAAAGAAAGAAACAATTTTTCATGCAATTCTTTGCCCTTTTGAATGAGAGCGTCTTTCTGTTTGAAATGATCATCTTGCAAACGCATGATTTGTTCTTTTTTATCTCCGGTGATTCCCAAGCGGTCAATAAGATCATTCCGTTTTGGATGAGGTGGATGATTGTCACCATTAGCTGATGACCATAGGAAATAGACTGTTGTTAAGTTAACGACAACTAAAATTCCAATGAGGATTTTATAAAAGCGTAGTGTTTTCATTCTAGTATTTCAGTGTAAGAAAAATAATCGGAATAAATACTTGTTTCTTGTGTAATACTTTGTTTTTTGACACGACGAACAGATAGAATATTCATCGTAAGGAGCAAAGCAATACTTGCAGCAGCCAACCAAACAGCTTTCATTGGAATGCGTTGATTTAGCAGGGAATATTCACGAGGAATATCTGCTAGTCGTTGTGATAATTTGCTGGAAATGGCAACATGTTTCAAGTCATTCACACTTGAAAGTGTTTGCTCAATCCATATTTCTTTTTTTGTTTCCATATTCTTTAAGATGTTATTTTAATTTTTTACTTGCGCTTAGCGCTCATTTTCTTCATAATAGCTCGCCAATGCTTGTTTTAAATTTTGTCGAGCGCGAAAGATTAACGATTCAACTGACGACAAACTTGTTTCCATAATTGAGGCAATTTCTTCGTATGGTATTCCTTCAATCTTGTGCATGGTAAAAGCGATTTTTTGATTTTCAGGCAAACAATTAATTGCTCCAAATAAGATTGCTGAACGTTCTTGATTTTCTAATTCAATTCCCGGATGTATAAAGTTTGCTTTGATGTTGGAGGCTGGCGCAGTTTCCATTTTGTCGTAAGTGGTGAAAATTCCGAAACGTTTTTTGCGTGAACGTTTACGTATAAGTTCTTGGCACTTGTTGACGGTTATGCGATACATCCACGTCGATAATTTTGAATCTCCTTTGAACTGGCTGATGGATAAAAACACAGTCGTAAAAACTTCTTGTGTTACATCTTCTGCATCTTCTTGATTCTGCAAAATACTGAAGGAAAGATTATACACTTTAGCTGAATAATTGGATGTGAGCAGACTGAAAGCCTTTTGACTTCCATTTTGTAATGCTTCAATTTCTTTTAATTCATCCAAGTGTCGAACTTTGTTCGTTTGATGCTAACAATGTACAAAACTTGCGCGAAGAATGTTTTTTTTAGAACAATGAACAATGAACAATGAACAATGAACAATGAACAAAGATTCCGTAACTAAGAAATTGTGTTGTTATAAAGAGTAAGTCTCTAGGCTGCGTCCGATGCGAAATATGGCTGTCTTAATCTGTGGTTGAATTATTTTTGAAGATAATTAAGAGTGTATATCAAACCAATTTGATATACGCTATGGTGCAATACATTGTTTTTAAAAACTCCAGATAAAGATTTAGTTTTTATGTTCATAATGCCATAGCCTAAACTTAAATTCATCGAAATTTTCGAAACTATTTTAATATTACATCCAAAATTTAAGTTCCCAACCAAATTTGTTGAATAGTAATATGAATCTGCAAAATAACTATCATTCTCAGTAAAAAGGTTATGATCTAATGGCCCATTTTTATAGTTAGTAGCAACTTGGGTAGCTAAGTATGTTTTTACATAAGGTTCTACTTTATGAGCATCTTCTAAAAAACGATAATAAAATGAAAGTCCTACTAAATGGTAGTTATAATCATAAAAGATTGAAGGTTTATCTTTAGATATTCTGGTCATACCGCCAAAACCATAATTAACCCCAAAATCGAACTTTTTTATTCCTACAGAAAAATCTATCGATGTCAAATTCTGAAATTGATGATCATAATGAGTCAAAAACGACACTGGGTAATTGAAGCAATTGTTTAGCCCAATATTAAATTTCAATTCATTCTGTGACCAACTGTTTAAGCTAATAAAAACACTTACTAGAAAAGCAATTTTCAACTTCATATTTTAATGAGCTTAGTTTTTTACACTTTTTACCGATCAGCCTAACCTACACTTCTGCTGAATGCCAGTTTTGATTTAGTATTGTCTTGGGTCAAATTAAGAAAAAAAAAATTAAATGTGTTCTTGATCAAAATTATAATGAAAACATTGTGAAAATTGAGAAGTATTATCGCAACTCCAAAGTCGACTGATAAATTGTTGTTCTAAAGAGTAAGTCTCTGATCTCGGCTCTCAGCACTCTTCTCCATCACCTCAAGCCTCACGCCTATTTCCTCAAGCCTTTCACAAAGTAATATTGATTCTTATCAAACGTCAAATCAGATGGAATAGTGCTCCATTTTGTTGTGATTAAATAAGGAATATGATCTGTGATAAGCATCATTTCGAAATCTTTATTGCACTTGATCCAACGAACTTTTGTCTCATTCTTTTTTTGCTTGATTTGCAGGGTTGGTGGATGCTTAACGCGCAAATATTGGTCAAAAATTGGTTTCAAATTCATATTGAGCTTTTCACTCATAAATGTTTCTATTTCTACGCTTGTAACTGTTTTATGGTAAAAGACTGCATTCATCTCGCGTAGCATAGATCGAAAAATGGTGTCATTTGAAACGATAGTTCGAATTGTATGAAGCAAATTTGCGCCTTTGTAATACATGTCGCCACTTCCTTCTATGTTTACTCCATATTGACCAATAATTGGTTTGTCATTTTTAATGCTTCGGCGCAATCCTCTGCAGTATGCATTTGCTGCTTCTGTTCCATAGAAATAATCTGTAAACAAGGTTTCACTATACGTTGTGAAAGATTCATGCACCCACATGTCTGCAATATCTTTGGTGGTAATGTTGTTGCCATACCATTCGTGTCCGCTTTCGTGGATAATAATGTAATCCCATTTTAATCCTACGCCAGTTCCACTTAAATCACTGCCCAAATACCCTTTTTTGTATTTGTTACCGTAAGCAATCGCACTTTGATGTTCCATGCCCAAATGCGGTGATTCAACCAATTTATAACCATCCTCATAAAAAGGGTAGGGACCAAACCAAAACTCAAGAGCTTTCAAAGTTCTTCCTGCATCAACGAAATGTTTTTTAGCTTTTTCTTCGTTTCCGTTCAACACCCAATAATCCATTGAAAGCGGACCTTTTTCACCTTGATAGATCTCCGAAAAATGAACATAATCGCCGATATAGGGAATCATGCAATAGTTATTAATGGGATTGTTTACTTTCCAGGTATAAAGTGTTTTGGAATCATTTATTTCTTTTTTTTGACTCAGTTTTCCATTGCTAACACAAACCAAATCTGCCGGACAATAATAATTCATTTCGACACTATCTACTTCGTCTTGCTGTGTGTCCTTGCAAGGAAACCAAACACTTGATCCCAGACCTTGACAAGCAACGGTAAACCAAGATTTCCCATTCTCATCTTTGGACCAAATAGCACCACCATCCCAGGGAGCATTTTTCGCAGTGCGTGGGGTGCCGTGAAAGTATATTTTCGTGGTGAATTGTTCATTCAATTTGATGGTTCGACCAAGATTAACCGGAAATAAATATGCAGCACCAATTTTTTTCGAGCCGGAAAGTGGTAAGTCAATCAGCCGTTTATTCTGAGAATAAAGCACCACACTGTCCAACTGCATTGGTTGTTGTAAATCGATTTGAAGGATTTTCTTTTCAGAAGATTGGGTTACTGTGAACGACATTTCATTTGTACCATAAAGCGTGCGCAAATTGAAATCGAAATCAACAGAGAGTTTATAATGAGTGAGGTCCCACCAATCGCGACCTGCACCATATCCACCTCGTAACGAATCGGCGGAGGAGTATTGTCCAAAAACGACTGAATTAAAGACAAGAAATAGAAAGACAAGAGTTAAACGCATCAACAGATTTTCTTTCGAAGATAATGAATTTGATTACACTTCGCGCATCATCAAGAAATCGGCTAATCCGATTAGAGGTTCTTTCGCAGCAGCATCAACTTCAAGTTCATTCAAAGCGGTCATGGCAAGATCATAATGTGCTTGCATGATTTTTTCACAGGCAGTTCGCGCGCCTAATTGGTCGTATAACTCACGTGTCTTTTCAACTTTGAAATTCAAATCATTCGTACCTGACAACTGATGCAAAATTTCTTTTTGTTCAGTATCAGCGAGCTCAAATGCTTTGAGATTAAGAAGGGTCTTTTTATTTGCAATAACGTCACCACCAACTTGCTTTCCAAATTTTTCAGGGTCAGCATACAAGTCTAAAATGTCATCTTGAATTTGAAATGCAATTCCGATGTGTTGACCGAAATCATAGATATGACGGCGATTTGATTCTGAAACGTTGGCAATTATAGCACCAATTTCTAATGCACAACCAAGTAAAACAGAAGTTTTCAAACGAATCATTTCCACATAATCTTCAATGGATACATCTTTTCGTGTTTCGAAATCCATATCCATTTGTTGACCTTCGCAAACTTCAATTGCAGTTTGATTGAACAAATGCAGCAAGGCTGGTAAATGTTCATTGTTTTGTTTAGCTAATAATTGGTAGGCTTTCACCAAAAGAACATCACCAGAAAGAATCGCAATATTTCTATTCCATTTTGTATGAACAGTTTCTTTGTTTCTTCGAAGTGGTGCCTCATCCATGATATCATCATGAATCAACGAGAAATTATGAAATACTTCTATTGCGACTGCAGCGTGTATTGCTGATTCTTTGCTATTCCCAAATAATTCTGTTCCAAGTAGCGTTAGAATTGGACGCATTCGTTTCCCACCCAATGCCATAAAATAACGCAAGGGATCATATAGATTAGAAGGGTGTTGAGGGAAATCAATTTGATTGATTTCGTTTTCTAAAGCGTTAGTATAAGCAGCTAAATCTTGCATTAGTCTTTAATCAGATTCATTAAGTACGTTCCGTATCCACTTTTAACAAGCGGCTGCGCAATTTGTTTTAATTGATCTTTAGAAATAAAATTATTTCGGTAAGCGACTTCTTCGATACAACCAATTTTCAATCCTTGACGTTCTTCAATCACTTGAACAAATTGTCCAGCTTGCATAAGAGATGCAAATGTCCCCGTATCAAGCCAAGCAGTTCCACGATCTAAAACAGCAACTTTCAGCGCTCCTCTGCGCAGGTATTCTGCATTTATGTCGGTAATTTCATATTCACCACGCGCAGATGGTTGCAAGTTTTTGGCAATTTCAATGACAGAATTATCGTAAAAATACAAGCCAGGAACAGCATAATTTGATTTAGGATGGACTGGTTTTTCTTCAATCGACACAGCGTTCATTTCCTTGTCGAACTCAACAACTCCATATCGCTCAGGATCGCTCACATGATATGCATAAACAACACCACCTGTTGGGTCATTATTTTCCTTCAACAGATTGTCCATTCCAACTCCATAGAAAATGTTATCCCCAAGAATTAATGCGACTTTATCATTACCGATGAATTTTTCACCGATTACAAAAGCTTGTGCTAATCCATTTGGCACTTCTTGCACGGCGTATGAAAAAGAACAACCTAGTGATTTCCCATCACCCAATAATTTTTCGAAGTGTGGTAAATCGTGTGGTGTAGAAATAATTAAAATGTCTTTAATACCAGCACTCATCAAAATTGACAAGGGGTAATAAATCATTGGCTTATCGTAAATGGGCATCAATTGTTTTGATACCGCCAATGTAAGAGGATGTAAACGTGTACCAGATCCACCGGCTAGAATGATTCCTTTCATCGATATAATGGTTTAAATAGCCAACAGGCACCCTAAGGTAATTGAAAGCTAGTCTTTAATTTCTTTCGTTGAATTTGCTTCAGTGTCATCATCATCTTCTCCTTCAATTTCAAGGTCAGCCCAATCGATGTCACTTTCTGCTGTATATGCCTCGAAATAAGGCTCCTCGAAAGATTTTGTAGTGATAATTCTTTCTAAACTTAAAAGAAGGGAAGGTAAGAGTACAAGATTCGTAATCATAGCCATTAATAAAGTCAACGAAATAAGTAATCCTAGTGCTTGCGTTCCACCAAATTGAGAGAAAGTAAACACAATAAATCCGAAGAATAGAATGATGGAAGTATAGAACATACCCAATGCTGATTCGCGCAAAGCAAGAATTACACATTCTTTCAAATCGTATTTTTTGAGTTTTAGTTCTTGTCGATATTTTGCTAAAAAGTGAATGGTGTCATCTACGGAAATTCCGAATGCAATTGAGAAAACAAGTAAAGTCGATGGCTTTAATGGAATACCAAACCATCCCATAATACCACCTGTAAAGAATAATGGAACCAAGTTAGGAAGCATGGAAATAACAACCATTCTCCATGAACGGAATAGCAGTGCCATCAAAAAACCAATCATGAAAATTGCAAAAATCAAACTTGTAATCAAATTGAAAACAAGGTATTGTGTTCCTTCCGATACGACAACAGACGTCCCTGTTAACGTAATATCGTAATATTCATTATCAATGGCATTTCTTAATTGACCTTTAAATTGTTTTTTAGAAATGTATTTTTTGATTAACTCAGGGTCACTATCAAATCGAAATTGTAAATCAGAATTATCACCTGCAATTTCGGCTGTCAAACTGGAATATATGCTAGGATAAACTTCTAAAATAGAATCAACATAAGCTTTTTTGCCCTTTTCAAATTTTGAATAGTAATTTTCAATTCCCTTTCTATCTGGATTGAAAATACTATCAATTTTGAATTTCATTTCTTTTACCTTGTCAGATGTTTCGTAAGAACCGAGGTCCTTCATTTGACAGCGGATTCTTAATGTCGTTTGCGTTGTATCTAACAATTCTTTTACGGACAAACCTCCTCCATTGGCATTTGTCATATTAAAATTGTCGAGATATTTCTTAAGACGCAATTTATCTTTGTTGGAAATGAGTGTGTATTTGTCTGGATTATTATCGTAATAAGCCATATTTACCACTTTAATAAAATCAACGATGGAAATACTTTTAGAAAATAAGGTATCTGCCATAAATACAGCTTGAGTAGCCTCTATTTTCTCTAGGTTGCTTCGTTTTAATAAACGACCTTTTTCTTTGTAATCTACCATCACTTCGAAAGGAATTGCTCCACCGAAATGTTTTTCCATGAATTTTACATCGTTTAGAATCTGGTCATTTTTTGGAAGGTCACCTGTGATATTACCTGTAGCTGTTATTTGGAATAATCCGATAACACTTAGACAAATGATTATTATAGTCGTAACATAAACCCACACCCTTTTTTTGGTAACTATTTTTATTAAACCTTCAATTAAACCGGAAGCCATTTTTCGGTCTAGGTGTTTTAGGTGTTTTTTCTTAGGTGTTTTGGAGAATGAAGCAAAAATCGGTAATAAGCAAATAGATAATATAAACACCATGATAATGTTTAATGCAGCAGACAAGCCGAATTCTACCATTCGTTCTGAATTGGTAAAAATAAATGTCATAAATCCAATTGCAGTAGTGAAATTGGTTAGAAATGTAGCCAATCCAATTTTTTGAATTACCCTTGAAAGTGCTTTTACTTTATTTCCATGGTCTTTGACTTCTTGGTGGAACTTGGTAAATAAGAAGATACAGTTTGGAACACCAATTACAATCATCAAAGGTGGAATCAAGGCCATCAATACAGAAAGTCTGAATCCAAAGAAACTCATACTTCCAATTGCCCAAATTACAGCTATTACAACTACAGAATTACAAATCATTACCACACGCATCGAGCGGAAGAACAAGTATAGAATAACCGATGTTACTGCAAAGCAAAGGAGAATGAAAATGTACATTTCCGATTGAATTCGCTTCGCAAGCACAACGCGCAAGTGAGGCAATCCTGCATAATGCATCTCTCCGAAATGCATTTCATAGGTTGAGGCTAATTTTTCAATTTCTAAAACTACTTTTGACTTTTTTTGGTCCGTTAGAAAACGCTCATCGATTCCAATCATCATCAATGAAACATTCGTAGAATCATTGTATAATAGTTTGTTATAAACGGGGTTTCTTTTTATTTCTTTTTCAATTTCTTCAATCGATTTTTCTTGATAAGTAATATCTGAAAAAATGCGCTTCGTTTCAAATTTGTTTTGTTCAATATTATTAGAAATCGTGAACAAAGTCGCTTCTGAAATAATGGATTCAACCCCATCATATTGCAAAATTGAATCACCCAATTCTTTCCATTTAAGAAAGTTTGCATTGGTATAAAGTGAGTCAGTTTGAACAGCAATTACGAGCGTACCTCCGTCTTCTCCAAAATATTCTTTGAACTTGTGATAGTTACGGGTTGTCTCAGAATCTTTTGGTAAGAGAATGCCATATTTATTTTCTAATTTTAGTTGTGTAATTGCATAATAACCAAAGAAAACGGTAATCAAGGCAATTGCTCCTAAAATAAAGAAACGATTTCGTAAAATAAAATTGGCGACAAACCTCCACATCGGCAAAAAAATCTAAATATAAGCTACAAAAGTACGAAAATATAGATGGTTAGCAAACCTACTCAGGGTTTAAGGTCGGTATTGAGCCATTCAAAAAATTCGCGTTGCCACAATAAACCATTTTGTGGACTTTGAACCCAATGTCCTTCAGTTGGAAAATGCAAGTATTTACTTCTCAAGCCAAGGAGTTGTGCTGCCTGAAAAGCTTGCATTCCTTCGCTTTCTGGGACTCTAAAATCCATCCCACCATGTATAACCAATATTGGCGTATTCCAATTTTGAACGTAGTTGTGGGGACTGTTTTTAGTGTAATTCTCTTTGTTTTCAGCTTTCCAATAAGGTCCCTTGTGATCCCAATTTGCGAAGAACAATTCTTCCGTTGTTCCAAACCAGCTTTCCAAATTGAAAAGTCCGCAGTGACTAATAAACGTTTTAAAACGGTTCTCATGAATACCAGCAAGCATGTAAACAGAGTATCCACCGTAAGAAGCTCCAACTGCCCCCATTCGATTTCTATCAATGTAAGGAAGTTTGAATGCTTCGTCAGCAGCACTTAAATAATCTTTCATGGCTTGTCCACCCCAATCAGTAGAAATAGCATCATTCCATTCTTGCCCAAATCCCGGTAAGCCTCTTCGATTCGGTGCAACAACAACATATCCCTGAGATGCCATTAAGGCCAAATTCCATCTGTAAGAGAAGAACTGACTGACCATACTTTGCGGTCCACCTTGACAGTAAAGAAGCGAAGGATATTGTTTGTCTTGATCAAAATTTGGAGGCAGGACCATCCAAACCAACATTTGTTTGCCATCTGTAGTTGTAATCCATTTTTCTTCTACTTTTGGCACTGTTATAGTGGATAATAGCTCGGCATTGGCTGCTGTTAATTGCGTTATAGTTCCTTTTTTAATCGGAACCATGAATAAATCTGTCGGTGCAACCATTGATTGACGACCAGCATAGATAGAATTACCAAAAATAGATAAACTTACATAGTCGTGTTGTCCGCTGGTAACTTGACGAATTTTCTTCGTTTTCAAGTCAATTTCAAAAATTTGTTCGGTTCCTTTTGTTGGTGAAATGAAATAAATGAAATTTCCACTAGGATGCCAAACAAAACTGCCAACCGTTTGATCTACTTGTGCGGTTAAATTGATGTCTTTTCCATCGAGTCCGCGAATAATAATATCGTTTTTATCCGCTTCAAAACCATTACGAGCCATACTTGTCCACGCCAAAACACCGGTTGATGAGTATGATGGATTATTATCATACCCTAAATAACCTTCTGTTAACGTGCGTGTTTTTTTTGTGTCAATTGAATACTCATACAATTCACTGTTCGTGCTTTGCGCAAATTCCTTTCCTTTTAACTTTTTAGAAGTATAAATTAGTTTCTTCGCATCAGGCGTATAGCAAAACTGCTCTGTCCCACCAAACGGAGGAAGAATCCCATCAAATAACTCATTTTTTAAGACATCTACACCGATGGGCATTACTGCAAATCCATTGGCATTAGTTGTTATTTCATGAATAAAAAGATGACGACTCATAAAATCAGTGTAATGATCCCAGTGTCGATACATCAAATCCTCTTCAACACGGGCATTCGCTTTTGGAAGGTCAGCGTATTTATCCTGCAACGTTTGTTTGGTTTTTACAGCTTGAATTGTAACAAGTGATTTTTCATCCGGAGAAAGTTTAAATCCTTCCAATTCAATTTCTGCAAATCTAGAAACCTGTTTCTTTGCACTGCCATCAGCGCTCATGGTCCAAATTTGCAAACCTTCGTTTTCAGTTGACATGAACCAAATTGTATTGTTTTTCCCCCATTGAGCTTCCATTTCTGAAAAAGGAGTTTGCGTAATTTGCTTCGTTTTAGTTGTTTTTAAATCGATTACAAAAAGTTCGGTGTTTCCTTTGTTCTCCGACATGTTGAAGGATCGCTGAGAATAAAGCAAAAAATTACCGTCTGGAGAAACTACACCACCAGAAACGCGATTGAACTTCCAAAGTAACTCTGGAGTTAACACATTTTGAGCTTTAATAGAAAGGGTAATAAGAAATACACTAAGAATCGAAAATACTTTCATGAATCTAAAATTTGGATAGTGAAAGTAATAAAAAGAAAAAAATTAGAGTGAATTATTAATTGTTTTCTTCTTTTTGGATCGATCGATAAACGATACAATTGTTAAAAAAACCAACACAATTCCGACAAAAGAAATCGTATAGAGCAAGTTATCACCAATTGAAACGTCCTTCATCGATAGAAAAACAAAGCTATTCAGTCCGATAAGCAGCGTAATCATAAAACGTTGAAACCACCTTATTCCTTTCATTTATAGCATTTTGATAGGAATAAATATAGAAAAATAGTTGATAGAAGCAAAAAAATGTTGAGAAATTTTTGGTTGAACGTGAATGTACAATGTGCTTAATGGGAGTGGAAGTTTAGACTATGACTTTGAGTTGATGTTATCTGTATTAATTCTTACCATATTAGCTGATATAGTTCACATTCTCCGGCATTAATTATCCTTGTTTGGTTCCAATTGCGGATTTCAATGTTCGCTCCATCAAAAGCCTTAGCTGTTATGGAAACCGTTTTACTCTTAGTTTCTTCCATTGTTATCCAATTGCCAATTGCTGTTGTACTGCATTCAGGCTCAAAAGACCACATTACAGCGTTTGGATTGATATTTTGAAAAACCTCATTATCTACATAAATAGTGACCGAAGCAATGTTATTAGCAAGCAAGCTATCACGAGTAGTTGTGTCATACCAATTAGTTAAATTCCCATGGTACTTGCAACTCCCGTTGTCAACATTGGCTTCAACATTATAGTTGTCAGATGCAGGGTCAGTACATCCATTAATGTCTTTTTTACATGAAAAATTAATCAATGATAACATGACTAATAAAAAAAGGGCTTTAAATTGTTTCATATTCTCTTTAATAATTAAATTACACATAACGGTTTGCAAATAGGCGAAGAAGCCGATTTTTAAAGTTAATATTATTTGCGCTCAATAATCGTAAGTTTTTCAATCCCGATTTTTATCGGGATCGTTTTACGTGACCAAGATTTCGGATCTTGCGCTAAACGTGTGTTAGCAGATGTCCTTTAGTCAATGAATGTTTCTCGGATCACACGTTTACATTCGAGTATTTCCTTTTCTGTAAGCGAACCAAACTTTTGTATAATACGTATTTTGTCGATTGTTCTTATTTGATCAATTACAACCCAACTTTCTTGACTGTTGTGCTTGACTTTTACTCTGGTTGGATATTTTCTACTTGCAGAAGTCATGGGTGCGATTACAACTGTTCGTAGATTGTCATTGATTTCATTTGGTGAAATAATAACACAAGGTCGAGTTTTTTGGATCTCACTACCCAAGGTTGGGTCAAGATTAACCAAAACTATTTGATATTGTTTTACTTCCATTCGTCAAAGTTTTCATCTTCAAAAACATCATTCATAAGAAGTTGGTCATCACCATTTTCATGCATCTTTTGGAATGCTTTATCCCAGCCTTTTCGAGGTTCTGAAATAGGGCGCAAAATGATTTGTCCTTTTTCAAGGATCAATTCAATTTTGTCCGTGATGTTATACCTCTCTAGAATTGTTTTGGTTAATCGAAAACCTTTTGAATTCCCTATTTTAATAATTGAAACTTCCATGACTTATTTTTTATGTAATTACAAAGTTATTACAAATAATTCAATTTACAAAGTTTGGTTACAAGTTATGAATGGTTTCTGCTAACCTTTAAATCGGCTTACCTTTTGATCTAAAAAGTGTTCTTATATAGCAAATGGATGTTGTATTGGAGTCACTTTTAATTTCTAAAATATAGCGCCTTTGACCAAAATAGGTATTTTTTACAAACGGTCAAAGGGGCTTGTTGTTTTTGAATATATTTTCAGAAATACGCCCATAAATTTCTTCTTTAATAGTATATTTCCATCAACATCGGTTTCCTAGAAGCGCTTATGAAGGTGTCTAATTCTAAAAAATAATTTTCTGACACCATCGGACAACCTAAACTATTACAAATTTCATAAACCTGCTCTTCATCTGGGACACATGAATAGCGATGTAAAACCACCAATCGATCATACGCTTTGCTATTGGTAGCGTCTAGTCCATGAAGTTTGTACGATTTCCCGAAATTACCAATGTAGGAACCACCAATTTTATATTTTCCAAGTGAGGACATGTATGAATTTGGCGTATTGCTAAATTGTAAGCTGTCTTTTATTCCGGTTTCGGATCCACTGCCGTGTGAAACTAAACTGCTACTCAGAATTTTCATTGAATCCAAGTCGTAAACAAACAAGCGTTTTTTGCCTGAGTGTTGGCGCATGTCGATCAGAATGGCTGTTTTTTGACTGTAATTGGGATACTTTTTCAGATAGACTTTTAATGCAAGTGCTCTGTCCTTTAGTCGCTGGTGAATGGGAAATGAATCAGTTTCTTCAACTGCAAACCCGGGTTGATTTAAGTCATTCAAGGGATTGTTCTGACCTTGAACACAAGAGTTCAACAAAAAACTGGAAAATATAAAGAAGAAAATCTTTGTCATAAAATATGCTTTAAGATCAAAAGTCAAGATTTTCAAAAAGTAACATTTTAAAGTCCTTTTTCAAGAATTATTTTCGCCATATCTTGTTGCAATTTTTCAGCTTCAACAGCTGCCTTTTCAGCGAAATCACGTCCGTTTGAAGCATAAATAATTCCACGGGAAGAATTGACCAATAAACCACAATCTTTGTTCCATCCGTAATTGGCAACATCTTCTAATGAACCACCTTGTGCACCAACACCCGGAACTAAAAAGAAATGATTGGGAACCATTTTACGCACTTCACCGATGCCTTCTGCACGAGTTGCACCAACGACGAACATTAGGTTTTCATCGCTTCCCCATTCGCACGATTTACGCAGGACTTTCTTATACAATTCCTCTCCATCTGCATCTTTGGTGAATTGAAAATCATTGGCTCCTTTGTTCGATGTTAAGGCAAGTAGAATCACCCATTTATTATCGAATTCAAGAAAGGGTGTTACGCTGTCCTCACCCATATAAGGTGCAACGGTAACTGAATCACAGTTTAGGTATTCGAAGAATGTCTTTGCGTAATATGTGGATGTATTTCCAATGTCACCGCGCTTTGCATCGGCTATGGTAAAGATATTTTTTGGAATATAATCTATTGTTTTTTTCAGCGATTCCCAGCCTTTTGGACCGTAGCATTCGTAAAATGCAATGTTCGGTTTATACGCAACTGCAAAATCTTTTGTAGCATCAATAATTGCTTTATTGAATTCAAAAATGGGATCTTCGGTCTCCAACAGATGAGGAGGAATTTTTGATAAATCAGTATCTAATCCTACACAAAGGAATGATTGTTTAATGCGAATTTGTTCAATAAGTTCTTTGCGCGTCATGCCGAAAATCAATTTTTATCAAAAGTAAACAAAGAAATAGTTTTTGCTTTAAGGAATCACGATTTGCTTGACACTTTTCGTGCGAACAGAAAAATAGCCTAAGCACCCACCAGAAAAATTCGAAGTTGGATTCGCCGGTGTGGCTCCTTGTTCATTTTGTTGAAGCGTATAGAAGTATTTGAAGACCGATTCGTCAATTCCGAACATTTCAACGTCTACAGTGTCGCCACTTTCAATTCCATCTGCGAAGATTGGTTCCATCATTAAATTCCCATCGTTGTATGCGTCTTCTTGGATAAAAATTCCTGGTTTTAAGATATTGTTAGCAATGATGTTGAACTTATAATAATTATCAATCCCACCTGGATCTTGTCGCACGGGGACAAGTGCATTCAACGATGTAGGTCCAAAAGAAAAGGCAAATGTTTCAAGTGTGTCAATCACTACATTCTGCATCATTTTTCCGCTTGCAACAAATACTTCAGAAGCGATATTGACACTCAAAGAATAGGTTCTTCCTTCAGCGACTGGATAAGCAGTAGCTTCATAAATCCCAGGTGACACGAGCACCATTGTTTGAGAATTCCCCAAATCATCACTCAACACAACAATTACATTATCCACAGTTGGCGTAACTGAAGATGAGCTGAGATTTTGAGATTTAGTAATTGATACACGATGTGTTGTTTCGCCAAGTGTAACAAATCCCTCAATGACATATTGAGGATCTTTATCATTGATATCAACTTCAATGACCTTGGTACAAGAACTGATGATCCCAAGTAAAATGAAGAATATGGAAAGTCTAATAATTGATTTCATATCATTTAAATTTAAAATTGTAAGTAACCGAAGGAACCCATCTAAACAAGGAAGTCTGAACCGCTTCTGTCACATTGGGATTGTCTGCATTTTCTCTAAAAGTAATCGTAAATGCATTCTCTCTTCCATATAAATTATAGATTGAGAAATTCCAACTGCTTTCAAACTTTTCTGTGTTTTTTCTCAACCAAGTTACGCCTAAATCCATTCTGTGGTAGGCTGGCATGCGGTAACCATTTCTTTCCGTGTATAAAAACTGTGTTGTTCCACCAACAGTATATTTTCCAGATGGGAATGTCACGGCATTTCCAGTATAATAAACGAATAGTGCTGAAATCGAAAGTTTCGGTGTGATATCGTAAATACCTACAATTGATATGTC
>JAIOZF010000137.1 GCA_021740745.1 Crocinitomicaceae bacterium
TCTTTGACAAGTTCAAGGTATCTTCCCGATGAATGGAAATGGGATTTTTAAATCGATTCATGTTCCAGTATTGAAAGAGTGCCAAATACAAAGCGACATGACTTGAATGGAGCCGTCCATCTTTTTCGATTTTTTCCATGGCAGCTGTCAGGTGTGCGATGTAATTCATGATCGGAAGATGCCATTGTGGATTTTGTTTTCTTGGATAATTTTTACAATCTCATCATAATCGAATAAGCAAACCTTTCCGATACGGCTGTATGGTATGATGCCATTGATTTTGAGTTTGTGAAAGGTGCCTTGTGAAATGCTTAGGAGTTTTCTAGCTTCTGTAGCCTTCATCCATCTTTTATCCTTCGGAATTTGACCGAAAGATTGTTGCCCGGGTTTGCTCTTATGAACCTTGAGAATTTTCTCCATTTCTTCTAAGAGGTCATTTTTGAATTCCTCCAGGTCTTCTTTTGTAATTACTGAAATTTGCATATTAAAAGTTTTGATATCGAGTGGCAAATTTCATACTGTCGGACAGCACATTTATCCAACTTTACCGCAGTTGGCAGAAATAAATTATTGAATTGTGGTGTAATGATTCAAAAGCCGCATTTTAAGGATTCAAGTTGATTGAAAGCGGTGCATATTTGATTTACTATGCGGATGAATCAAAGGCGTAAAACTACCGATTGATGGAATTGTTTTTCGGTGATTATTGATGGTAATGAATAGTTAATGTGCTGAAATAAAATGTTATACGCCTTTAGACTTCATGAAATTCATACAATTTCCGTGTTTTAATTACTATCTGTTTGATTCAGAAATGATTCGGTTTAAATTACTGGCTAATTCATGTAAAAACTTACTGCCTTCTCGTTTGCGGTTTTTTATTGAAAAAGAAGCTCTATTGATGTCATTTAAGTTCATATTGAAAATTTGGCCCATTGCCAATGCGATTTCTCTTAAATCACTGTTACCGTTATTAAACACTTTTTGGTGATGTAAGGCCAAAACAAGTTCAACCAAGTCATATTTTGCAGAAGTCCAATGCAATTGAGGGACTGGCTTCCATTCATTTTCATGAAGTATTTCTGCTTTCTCGGTTAAAATATCGCATGCTAATATGTAAGCCAAAATCATATCGTAACCTGTTGAAAATGTCTTGTCAATATTGGGAAGTATCTTGGTTACTATATCTGTTTTTGAAGCATGTAATGTGAAATAATATTCGTCGCGACAGGTGTTTTGTGAATTAATGTATTTGTAAAATTCAGCGTATTCCGAAAAATAGCTTTTGAGTTGCAAGAGTTTATCTTGTTTGCACTTTTCAAATTCCTCTTCACTGTTTATGCGTTGTTTTAGCAATAAATCTAGTAGCATACTGTTGGCAATTCGTTGGGCTAGGATTTTCGGTTTGATTGATTTAAAGAAATCAATTTCATCACTAGGAGATTGAAATCCATCATTGTCAAACAATTCACGCATTTTTTCTAATACATGATCGCTCATTTCTACTATTAATCCAGTTCGCGTTTTGTTTTCTGTTCGTTGGGCGTACAATTCGCTAATTTCTGAATTGTACGCTTTGAACATTTCATTGAATTTACTCATAACCTCAAAATTTATGTTTCGAGGTTTTACGTGAGAAAAAAAGGAGAATGATTTTACTAATTCCCTTGATTGAATTTTTAACGTGAATTTTTTGCGTGGAAATACGCAATTTTTAGTGGGATCAAATTACCTGTTTTTAGGATGATTTTTCTGATGTTTTGTTGGTTCGGAAGTGTAGGGTGAAATGGTATTAAACAGAAATTCATATTTCGTTAGCTTTTTATATTAAAAAGTATAGTTAATTATGCAAAAAGATTTAAAATCTATATATTTGAATAATATATTATGCAATATGTTTACTGGTAACTTAAAAATAAAAGACGTTAAATCGGAAATCGCACAGTTGGTGAAGTCTTATCGCAAACAGCAAAAGCTTTCACAACAGGAGTTGGCAGACCAACTTGAGCTCTCCAGGATTACGATTCAGAATTTGGAATCAGGTAAGAACTTTACCATTGATACTTTACTCAAGGTGTTTAATCACTTTGATGCGCTGGTTGGGTTTAATCAATTTTTGATGGATAAACGAAATGAAAACGAACAATTGACTTCTTTATATTAGTTCTATGGCGAAAAATGACATCATAACGGTATTTTGCTTCGGTCAAGAAATTGGTAGGTTGGGATTTGATGAAAATCAACAGAAATCTTCTTTTCAATACAATCCTGAGTTTCTTCAAAGTGATCGTTTTCACAACTTGTTTCCTTCAACAGGCATCTTAAAACGAACGCCACACGTTCAGGTGTTCAGTCACTATAATTCTGAAACATTCCGAGGACTTCCTCCTATGATTGCTGATTCTTTACCGGATGTATTTGGTAATATTATTTTCAAAAAGTGGATGGAGTCAGGTAACAAAGAATTCAATCAAATTTCTGTCATTGAGCAATTGGCTTATGTGGCAGACCGTGGAATGGGTGCTTTGGAATATCGACCAAGTAAAGAACTTCCTCAATCAACGTCAATTGACCTTACTGAAATTATTGCTGTTTTGAAAGAAGTTTTACAAGCAAAAGATGAACAGCATGAGTCAACACTCAATCACGAGGCCTTGTTGAATATTTTCAAAATTGGTTCATCAGCTGGTGGAGCCAGACCTAAAATTCTCATTTCAGAACATAAAACTTCAGGAGAAATTATTCCAGGTGATTTGAATCATTCTTCCGAATACAATCACTATTTAATCAAACTGCATTTGGATGATGATTTGGGCTATAGTCGGGAAGTCATTGAATACTGTTATTACTTAACGGCTACTCATCTTGGAATCTCCATGATGCCTTCTAAACTGATTGAGCAAAAACACTTTGCTACGCTTCGTTTCGATCGTCAAGCGGGAAAGAAGAAACATGTTTTGACAGCTACCGGTTTAACAGGATGGGATTATCAAAGTCCGAAAGATTCCAGTTATGAAAACCTCTTTGAACTGGCATTGTTTCTTAAAGTGCCTTATCGTGACATTGAAGAACTCTTTAAACGTATGGTTTTTAATGTTGTCTTTTTTAATTCCGACGACCATTTGAAAAACCACTCGTTCATTTATGATGAAGAACAAGATAAATGGAATATTTCACCAGCGTATGACATCACGTATTCCTTGAATCCGTTGATGAACTACACGAGAACCAGCAGAGCTTTATCGATAAATGGAAAACGGGTTGATATTACCTTGGAGGTTGTCCTTACCATTGCTGAAACATTCACGATTAAAAATCCAAAAAAAGTTATTCAAGAGATTCAAGATGCCATTGCCTATTGGAACGACCAAGCGAATGAATTAAATTTACCTGCAACGATTATCCAAAGTGTTCAACGAGATTTTGTCCGTTTGCTCTAGTAGGAATAATTTTCCAAAGCAATAATAAAGGCAGCCGAAGCTGCCTTGAATTAACTTATTTTTCGGATTACCGAGTCTTGATTTTCTGAGGTTTTCTCCTTGTTTGCAAAAATGGACCTTAATGCCTTCATGTCTTGGCTTACTTTGGTATCCAGAACCTTGGCATAAATCTGTGTGGTGACTAATTTGGTATGTCCTAGCATTTTGGAAACGGTTTCTATGGGTACTCCATTTGAAAGGGTTACCGTTGTTGCAAAGGTATGTCGGGCAATGTGCATGGTCAGTTCTTTTTTGATGCCACAAAGCGATGCTACTTCCTTTAAGTAAGCATTCATCTTTTGGTTTGATTTCACCGGAAGCAATGCTTCAGTTTTGACACAATAAGGATGTTGCTCATACTTTTGAATGATTTCCTCGGCTTGTGGTAACAACGGCACATTCGAAACGGTATTTGTTTTCTTCCGTTTGGTAAATATCCATGTATCGCCATCAATTCCCTTGGCTAAATCTGTGCGTTTTAGTTTCTCTACATCTGCAAAGGCATAACCGGTGTAACAGCAAAACAAAAAGATGTCTCGCACTTCTTCCAAGCGTTCGATGTTAAATTCTTTCTCGTGTAATAGCATGATTTCTGCTTCATCGAGTATTTCGCGATGCACATTGATTTTGGTGCATTTGAAAGCCGCAAAAGGATTTTTTTCCATCCAATCGTTGTTTACTGCCATGTTTATGACTTTCTTCAACATGGTGATGTATTTCATTGCGGTGTTGTGTGCAATGTGGTGCTTCACCCTCAGGTAATGTTCAAAATCAACGACAAAGCGATGGTTGAGTTCGGTTAGGTACATGTCGCTTCGATTGTGGTGTTCTTTTAGGTAAAGTTTCAATTTCCCAAGTACGGTGTTGAATTTGATGTACGTTGAAGGCACAACGTCAATTCCAATTCTCTCTTTGATTTTATCATTGTGGTATTCAAAGATGGAAATGAGGGTGTGTTGTTTTTCGTCCACACTGAACAAGAGGTTCTTTAGCATTTCACCGGTAATAAACATGTCTTTGGCGTTTAGCTCCATGAAATGTTTGTACACCTTGGATTTAACCATATCCAAATAATTGTTGAGCATCCGCAATTCGGTGGTGTGCGGTTTTGCTTGTCCGACTTGGGTAATCCACTTTGCGGGATCAACACTTTGGCGCATGGAAATTTCAGTCCGTTTACCGTCAATGGTAATTCTACAGTAAATGGGTGCTTTACCGTTTTTTGCTTTGCTTCTGTTCAACCAGAACAGGAGGGCATAATTTTGATTCATAACATTGTATTTTAAAAGTTTCGTTTTTAAACGGTAACCGCCATCGGTTACCTGTTTTTGTTTTCGATATCAAAACTTTTTCAAATACAAACGCTGTAATTGTCTAAAATTCAGCTTCTTGAGCTATGTCTCGGTTACCCAAAATTACAACCTTTTTTTTTGGTAACCGAATGAGTTACCTATATTATGTAATTTTTTGATTTTAAATGAAACTTGCTAGAAACAAAAAACCCTTGAAAACTTAGCATTTTCAAGGGTTTTAAGTGCTTTTGTGTTTGTTTAAGAAACACTACTAGCGGTCTGGACGGG
>JAIOZF010000043.1 GCA_021740745.1 Crocinitomicaceae bacterium
GTTGCTAATTCTTCGATGATTGGTCCAACCATACGACATGGTCCACACCATGCTGCCCAAAAATCTACTACTACCGGTTTGTCTGATTTTAATACAACTTCTTCAAAGTTTGCATCTGTAATTTCTAAAGCCATAACTTACTGTTTAATTGTTATTTGTTTGATCTGCATAAAAATAATTGAAATATTGATTAGCCAATTATTTTGCCATTCTTTTTTTTGTGTCAAATTGGCATGCTAAGCATTTTCAACCAACATTTTTTTCATTGTCTTTTGATTCTCTGATTTCAATCCGAAAAAGTAAACACCATTGCTCAATTTAGTAGTATCTAGTCGAATAATGTGGCCTCCTTCTGCAAATTCACCCTCCTTAATTGTTGAATTAAAGGATAAATCGTCATTGTACAATTCTATGCTTACTTTTCTAGGTTTAATTGTCGTAAAATAGAGTTCTACCTCACCTTTAGAGATTGGTTCCTCCAAACTATACAAAACGCAATAATCTTCTTTAATTGGATTTCCTTTATTTAATCGCGTTAATAATTTTTTGTAGGCGATGTAAAGAATTAAAAGCGTAATGGAAGTTAACAATATTCCGATTACTACTTTACTGATTGAATAGGTCATTAAAATCATAGCGATATCACTCCTTTTATTTTTGCTGCTTCTGTGTATTTCTCAATTATTGAATCAACATCTAACATTAATTCTTTAACACTAACGCTGACAAAATTACCATTTTTAGATTGATGTAAGACAAGGTCATTACTGTCATTAAAAAGTGAGGTAATTATGGCCAATTTCTCTGCATCATTTGGAACGATGAATTTAAAAAGATACACCGCTGGCCAATCCTCTTGCTCTAATTGTTCTCTCAGTTTTTTAAAGATATCTTCCATTCATTTTCTTTTTTTCGCAGTAAAGATAGGCGTTTCAACTCTTGCTGCATCGCTGGATATTGATCAAGTGAAATTTGTGTTAATTGTTGAAACGCTAAAATACCCTCTGTACTCATTTTTTTTATTTCAACTAGCAACTGCATTGCATCAGGCTCTTTTGAAATAACGACTCCTTCATCTTCGGCTACTTCAACCAAAGGCCAACACGCTGAATAATCTGCTTGAAGTTGAATTAATTGAGAAATAACATAGATCATTTCACTTGGAGAATCTGTAAAACTTAGGTATTGTTTTAATTTTGCTTTTTTAAGTTCAAATGAATTAAGAACTGAAAGAATTGATTCGTTCGAAAACTGATGGAGCCATTCCTCCTTTGAATTAGAGCTGTTTTTTGAGTCGATATTCAAAACTCGAACAACTTCAGATAACTTTTCTAATTTTTTGATTTGACCATCTATCAACTTGGAAATTAGCGGTTTTGAAATGACAAATTGCTTAATCTCAAACAATGCATCTTCCAATAAATCGCGCAAATCATCATCTCTATCTAAAGCACCTATAACAACTAACGCTTCCTTTTCGGTCATTATTCAATTCCTTGATTTTTTCGCATCCGAATATTCAAGAATTCAACGATTAATGAGAATACCATAGCAAAATAAATATATCCTTTTGGAATTTCTTGATGGAATGCCTCTGCAACTAACAATACTCCAATAGTCACTAAGAAACTCAAGGCAATCATCTTGATTGTTGGACGATTATTAATAAAATCGCTGATTGGCTTCGCGAATATCAACATGATTATCATCGAAATTATTACGGCTGCATAAATAATGAAAATTGGATTTCCGCCGGTTTCTTTAGCGATTCCGTTTGTCATACCAATTGCAGTGATAATTGAATCGAAACTAAAAACGATATCAATTAAAATGATTTGGGTTATTACCGCTCTTAAACCTCCTTTTTTTGGAGCATGCACTTCTTCGTGACCCTTAACACTGTTGTGCATTTCTATTGTACTTTTATATATGAGGAAAAGTCCACCAAATAAAAGCACTAAACTTTGACCAGAAAAATCAAAGCCTGCAATTGCAAACAATGGATCCTTCATCGCCATAATGTAGGAAACGAAAGTCAAAAGAATTAAACGAACAACCAACGCTAAAGTCAAACCTAGATTCCTAGCCTTTCTCTTCTGCTCTTTCGGTAATTTATCGGTAACAATGGATATGAAAATAATATTATCAATTCCTAATACAATCTCCAAAAGAGACAAAACTACTAGGTAAAACAACCCAACACCCGTAAACAAAATTGCAAAATTATCCATAGTTGACCTTAATGAAGCACGAAGTTAATGTTTAAACTGTTTCGCATTATTTAATTGCCTTAAAAAAAGCATCAAGTTGAAGGTGATTGATATCTGAAGGTGTAAATACTTCGATTAATTTAGGTCGCCCATTTTCTTCATATGAATAAAAATCACCCATTTGATTTTCAATATCTTCTTTAGTTGAAGCAGACAAATAACCGATGTTAAATGCCTTGCAAATTTGGGCTGCATTCTGTTCATGCTTTGCTTCAAAATACTTCTCTAATTGTTTAGAAGAATTAGGTCCTGGAATAATTTTAAAAATTGCACCACCAAAATTATTAATCAAAACAATCCTTAAATTCGAATTTAGGTATTGATTCCACAAAGCATTACTGTCGTAAAAGAAAGAAACGTCCCCGGTTATCAATACGTGCAATTGTTCCCCTAAAGCAGCTGCTCCTACTGCAGTGCTTGAACTGCCATCTATCCCGCTAGTTCCGCGATTTGACCAGTAACGGATGCTTTTTATCGGGTCAAACAACTGACAGTAACGAACAATTGAACTGTTTGACATGTGCAAATTGGCCGATTCAGGAACGTAATCGAGTATTGTTTCGATTGCACTGATATCAGAAAAAGGAACGGTTTCAAAAAATGCAGGCATCTTTTCTTGCGCCATGAAATCCTTTTGTTTCCATTTTGCACCAAAATTTGACAAGTTCTTTTTATAGGTGAGCAAATTCAATTCTTTGAAAAAGCTTGTTGGATTCGTTTCAAAGGAATGTGTCAATGACTGAAACGTATCCATATATGGAAAATCGCAACCCACTTTCCAATGTTGTTTTGGTTTATTTTTTCGAATAAATGCTTTGATCTTTTTAGACACAACTGCCCCGCCAATTGTGATTAATAAATCCGGCGAGTAAGTCTCCATTTCATTTTCATCAATCGAATTTAAAGTCCGATCAATGCAATGAATAAACTTCATGTCAACCAAATTTGATGTGTTTTCAACCAAAACAGCTATTGCACTATTCTCGGCAAAAAATTGAAGCTCTTTAAATAAGCCTTCATCAGGCGGTAACTGTCCACAAATGACCAATATTTTTTGACATTCCAACGATTCAATCACCTGAACCGCCTGTTTGCTTGAAAGATGAAAGTCACCTTTGATATGTTCAATAATTCTTCCGCTCTGTGATTCAATTTCAGTTGTACCATACAGCGGTTCCGTAAAAGCAACATTAAAATGAATCGGACCTTTCCATGCTGAAGTCCCTTCGCTAAAAGCAATTGCCATTTCACGCTCTATATACCAAACTTCATCCTCATTTTGTGGGTTTTCAGAAAATTGACATGCGTAGCGAATATGATTTTTATATACATCTTTTTGCACAATGGTCTGACCGTCGCCCTGATCAACCCATTCTACCGGACGATCAGCCGTGATAACAACCAAAGGAATACACTGATAATATGCTTCAGCAACGGCTGGATAATAATTGAGAGAGGCAGAACCCGATGTGCAAACAATTCCAACGGGAGCATCAATCATTTGAGCCAATCCCAAAGCGAAAAAAGCAGCACTGCGCTCGTCATGGATTACATAACATGTAATATCAGGATGCTCATCAAAGGCGATCACAAAAGGTGCATTGCGAGAACCTGGTGAGCAAACAACATGCTTCATTCCATGTTTGACACATTGGTTCACGATTAATTGCACACCCTTTTTGTTACTTGAGATCATCATTTGGTAAAACTACAGTTTTTGAAAAATGTTTAGCAAGGTTTGACTTTTATTTTCTGTTTCCTCCCATTCTGAAGCAGGAATAGAATCGTTGGTGAAACCACCTCCTAAATATAAATAAGCTGAGCCTTCGGTAAGTTGACAGCACCTTAAGTTCACAAATAAATTGGTCGTTTCTTCTCCCAATAAACCGATAACACCTGTATATAAAGATCGTTCGTGCTTTTCTGTTTTGTCAATCAATTCGATAGCTCCGGCCTTCGGCAAGCCACTCACTGCCGGCGTGGGATGCAGTTGTTGAACCAAATTGAGTGCTGATACATTCTCCAAATTGAACAAAAAATCTGTTCTTAAATGCTTTACCGGTCCGGCGATATATTGGTAAGGACCATTCACTTCAATCTTTCCGTTGATTGTTTGACCAAGAGTTTGCGCTATGAATTGTGTCACAATTGATTGTTCTTCTTTTTCCTTCGCATTCCAATCACTTTCATCATTCGACTTCTTTGTTCCAGCAAGAGATATGGTTTTTGCTGCTTCATTTTCGATTGACAATAAGACTTCAGGCGTTGCACCAATCCAAGTCCCAAATAAATCGGATGAAACTAGGTAAACAAATGAATTTGGGTAATTGGCAGCTAACTCAAAAAACAAAGAAGCCGCTTTTTGTTCATCAAAAGTAACTTTCTTCACCCTCGAGTACACTCCTTTTTTAAGATTTAAATGTTGAAATGAAGCAATAAAAGAAGCCGCTTCGGATAGGTAATCATCCTTTTCTATAACAAAGGGATCATTCTTCAAAAAATGTAAGTCTGCCTTCTTGTCATTTATTTCACTTGATTCTTCAAAAACGAAATATTTCTTCAGAGAAAAATCAGCCAATAGAAATCCTCCTAGAATGGATTGAGCATCTGCCGAATGAAAAGCCCCCAATTGCTCAACAATTTCTTTACCTGGAATGCGATATTTTAAGGTGTCAATCACTTAGCTTCGTTGAACAACCATGATCGTTAAGCGACCAGTACATATCAATTTTGATGTCATTTCATCAAAAATATCTACTTGCCACAGATGCGTTCTTTTTCCAGCGTGAACAATTTTCCCAATCGCCTTTACCGAACCACTTTTAATTCCTCCTACGTGATTAGCGTTTACTTCTAATCCAACAGGATATTCTTTTTCCAAATCTAACAGTAAGGTAGATCCCATTGAACCAATACTTTCAATCAATGCCGCACTTGCTCCACCGTGTAAAAGTCCCATCGGCTGATGAGTACGATGATCAACAGGCATGGTAGAAACGATATAATCTGGACCAATTTCTATGCATTTAATATCGAGCACTTCCATCAGTGTATTTCGATTAAAGGCATTAATTTCTTCTAAGGAAACGTTTTTGAACTGCATATAACAAAAGTACTAAAAACCCAAATGTATAACACATAAAAAGCCAATGTGTTTAATCAATTCTATCCCAATTTCTAAGTCAGGAATCACCAAATATTTTTTACTTTTACCCCATGATTTCAAACAACCAAGACTTAAAGGCGTATAATACATTTGGAATTTCGGTTTCTGCATCTCATTTTGCTTCTTTTTCGACAATTGAAGAGTTGAAATATGCAATTCAACAATTTCCGAATGAAGAATTATTGATTTTAGGTGGAGGAAGCAATGTGCTTTTTACGAAAGATTTCAAAGGACTTGTTCTAAGAAATGAAATTAAGGGCTTTGAAATTTCAGATCGAACGGTCGATTCAGTAATCGTAAAAGCAGGTGCTGGTGAGGTTTGGCATGAATTCGTATTAAATTGCATAGATGAGGGTTTAGCTGGATTAGAAAATCTAAGTTTAATTCCTGGCAGTGTTGGTGCTAGTCCAATGCAAAATATTGGCGCATACGGTGTTGAGATAAAAGATGTTTTTCATTCCTTGGAAGCTTACCATTTGTCATCTGGAGAAATCCACACCTTCGATGCTAAAAGTTGCGAATTTGGTTACCGTGAAAGTGTTTTTAAGCGCAAGTTGAAAGGACAATATGTCATTCTTTCCGTTTCTTTTAAACTTTCAAGCAACCCAAATTTGAATACAAGTTATGGCGCAATAGAAAGTGAATTGAAAAATATGGGAATTGAACACCCAACCATTAAAGATATTAGCAATGCTGTGATTGCGATTCGCTCGTCTAAGCTTCCGAATCCAAAAGAAATTGGAAATGCGGGGAGTTTCTTTAAGAATCCAGTGGTAGATGAAACGGTAGTTGCTGAAATTTTAAAAACATATCCAGATGCACCTAATTATCCTGCTGAACCGGGAAAACGAAAATTGGCTGCTGGTTGGTTAATTGAACAAGCTGGTTGGAAAGGAAAAACGGTTGAAAATCATGGCGTTCACAAACTTCAAGCGCTGGTACTAGTGAATTATGGCGGTGCCACTGGACAACAAATTTGGGATTTATCCTCCGCTATTATTGCATCAATTGAAGCTAAATTTGGAGTAACATTAGAACGAGAAGTAAATATTCTTTAGTTTCCGCCCTCGATACAATCTGCCGCGATGGATAACTCGGTCGTCGCTGACACTAGTTTCAAGTTCCTAGAAATCACCATTCATCCTCTGTACCATTCTCCTTATTGTCTTTTTCAATAAGGCGTTTCCAATTGTAACCACCTTCATCCGTTCCAAAAAGAATTTCTCGGTAATCATCCTTCGAAATTTCGTATTGATCTATTTCTTCTCCTGTGTATTCTTCAATAGCTGATAGTAACGGTATTTCATCTGGACTACAAAATGACATTGCTTGTCCCCTTCTATTTCCTCTACCTGTTCGACCGCAACGGTGAACGTAGTTTTCTGGATCATCGGGTAGATCGTAATTGATTACGTAGTCCATCGTTGGAATATCGATTCCTCTCGCTGCAACGTCTGTCGTAATCAACACATTGTTTTCGCCACCTCTGAATCGATCGAAGATAGCGAAACGGTCCTTTTGTTCAATTCCGCCATGCATTGCTTCAGTTTTCACACCGACACGCTCCATTGCAGCAACAATTCGTTCTACTCGTACTTTAGTTCGTGCAAAAACAATGAATTTACGGTCGTCATATTCTTTTAAGATATTCTCCAGGAAAAATCGTTTATCGTCCATTTCAACAAAAGCAACTGCATGATCAATGTTCTTCGCAACTGGATTTTTAGGAGATATTTGGATTCGGATAGCTTCTCGAACTACGGAATAGGCTAAAGATTTAATTTTCTTTGTAATTGTTGCCGTGAAAAATAACGTTTGTCGCTTTTTAGGAATGTGTTTCAACACATCTTCAATGTCCTTCATGAAACCTAAATCCAACATTAAATCTGCTTCATCCAATACTAAAAACTCGAGTTTTGTGATGTCGAGGTGACCCTGTGAAATCAAATCGAACATGCGTCCAGGTGTTGTTACCAACACATCAATTCCATTGTTTAATGTTCTAATTTGCTGTTCTTGTTCAACACCACCGTATAAACCAAAGGTTTTGACACTTGTTCGTTTTCCAATATCTCGAAATACGCCAGCAATTTGTTTGGCCAATTCGCGGGTCGGCACCATAACTAGGCAGCGAATCCCTGAATATCCTTTATGTCTTTTACGTTCCAATGAATCCAGCACTGGAATCACAAAAGCGGCTGTTTTACCAGTACCCGTTTGCGCTACAGCCATTACATCTTCACCATCAAGGATATGTTTGATTGCTTTGAACTGGATATCAGTTGGCTTTCTCAAACCTAATTCTTCCAATTGATCCTTAATCAAGGGAGATATGTTGTAATCGCTGAATTTCATTGTATTTATCTTAAAAACACATTTCAAAAAAATAGGGCGGATTGGATCCGCCCTATTGATAATGTGTATCGCGGAAAAACCGCACGTATTTTATACTTCTTCTGTTGGAACCAAGATTCTACCACAGTGCTCACAAACCAAGACTTTCTTCTTAGATTGAATGTCTAACTGACGTTGAGGTGGAATTTTGTTAAAACAACCTCCACAAGAATCACGTTCGATTGGAACAACTGATAAACCATTCTTCGCATTTCCTCTTAAACGGACATATGCTGTTAACAAACGTTCATCAATTTTCTTTTTCGCGTCTTCAGAAGATTTTAATAATTTATCTTCGTCTTTTTGCGTTTCAGCAACGATTTCGTCCAATTCAGCTTTTTTCGTTTTCAAATCCGTATCACGGAATTCAAAACGCTGCTTAGCCTCTTCTAAAATCTCCTTTTTACTGTCAATTTTAATTTTCGCCTCTTTCGATTTCTTTTCGTGCAATTTGATCTCCAATTCTTGAAACTCAATCTCTTTTGCAAGTGATTCAAATTCACGATTGTTTCTCACATTGTTTTGTTGCTCTTTGTACTTAGCAATTGCAGTATCAGAATCCTTCATCGCATTCTTGCGATCAAGTACTTCAGACTCCAAATCCTTTATTTCGTCGTCGATTTTTGTTATTCTTGTTTGAAGACCCAATAATTCATCTTCAAGATCTTGAACTTCCAAAGGTAACTCACCACGAATGGTACGAATTCTATCAATTTCAGAATCAATTTTCTGTAATTGGTATAAGGCGTCAAGCTTTTCCGCCACAGTTGCCTCTGTTTTAGTCTTAGTCGCAGTTCCTGCCATTGCTAAAAATAATTTATAGGATTTGTATTAATTCCCGTTAAATGAAGCGCAAAGTTAGTAAAATTTTCGTTCAAAATATCAGCTAATAAATTTACTGTAAATTGTTCGCTTTCATAATGACCAATATCTGCAATTACAATGTCTTTTTCTGCATCAAAAAACTCGTGATATTTAAAATCAGCACTGACATAAACATCCGCTTTCACACGTTTTGCGGCAGGTAAAAGAAAACTTCCTGAACCTCCACAAAATGCGACAGATTTTATTTTTTTTTCCAATAACTTCGTATGTCTAATTGCACCACAATTAAAATTATCCTTCAAAAAACTTAAAAACTCAAGCTCATTCATTGGATTTTCCAGTTCACCGTACATTCCACTTCCTTCGAATTGATTTTCATTTAAAAGAGGAATAATGTCATGCGCCACTTCTTCATATGGATGCACTCTTTTCATTTCGCTCAGCACCCCTTTCAATGAATGAGTACTTACCAAGTATTCCAATTTTACCTCTTCAACTATCGAGCGAACTCCTATTTCACCTTCCGTTGGATTGGAATCCTTCATTGGCTTAAAAGTTCCCCTCCCCTCAACTTCAAACTGACATTCTTCATAATTGCCAATTTTACCAGCTCCAATTGCAAATAAAGCTGAACTTAATTCGTCTGCCTTATCCTTTGGTGTATAGATTACCAACTTACACAGAACATCCTTCTTTGGTTGAAGAACGCGTAGATTTTTTAATCCCAATTTTTCACCAATCCTTCTATTTACACCATATTGATAATTATCTAAACTGGTATGAATTGCATACAAGGCAACATTGTTTTTGATGCAAGAAATGACCGTTTCCTCCACATAATTTGATCCCGTTAGTTTTTTCAAACCCTTAAAAACAATAGGATGATGTGCTATAATCAAGTTACAATTGGTGTCAATTGCCTCTTGAACAATTTCAGGAGTACAATCCAAACAAATTAAAGTACCTGTCAATTGTTCATTTCGATTTCCAACGATAAGTCCACCATTATCATAACTCTCTTGGCTTGACAATGGCACAAGGCGTTCTAAAAAATCTATTACTTCGTAAATTTTCATAGTTACAAATTTCGAATTAACCCAAATGAAACGCCAAAAGCTCTTCCTTTGTGGATATACTCAGCAATATCATTGTAGGAGGACGTTAAATGAATTCTAACTTCTGGAGAAATCATCAAGGCCCAATTGCTTTTAAATTCCATCGTTAACCCCACATTAAAAACTGCACTTAAAACAAATGAATTGTAACCACTTTTCGTTTTTATAGTCTCATTTCCTTTGGAATAAGTTGTGGTTTCCCATTTCTGTTCTTGACGATAACCTGTAAACATTTGAGGAATTAATCCTATTCCCGCATTCCATTTAAAATCTTTTCCAACAACTGCATTTAAGCGCAAGGGCATAGCAATGTAATTGTAATAAGTTTGATAAGCGAACATTGTATCCACTCCTTCAAAGCGATAGCGCTCCCCATTTCTATAAAACGCTATGCCGCCGTCCCAAAATAAGTAGTTGTTGATCTTGTTTCGCAAGCCAATGCCGAAGGACCAAACATTTAATGCTGATTCATCTGCCCTTTTCCCTAAAGTATCTCCAAACAAGCCTTCATTTTCAGTTAAAATTCGAGATGTTGTTGACCAATTTCCAATGGCATAAACCGAAGTCACACCATCCGATTCAATTGAAGTCTTTTTCAATTGAACCAACGTGTCTTTTTTCTTGTCAATCACTTTCGGTTCAATCCTTGGCTCTGTTTCACCAATAACAATTTGACTCATGCCTTGAAACGAAAATATTAGGAACAACAATAAAATAAATCGACGCATAATTTGTTATTTTTACAAGTTAATAAAAGCCTTAAAAAACAAATATCGCAAAATCAAAGCTTAACGTCCTATGGAAAAGAAAGAAAAGAAGAAAAAAAGCCTATTTCGCCGAATTCTAAAATGGTCTGGAATTACTTTGTTGTTGCTGATTGCTGCCTTGATTATTATACCGATTGTTTTTAAGGATGAAATCAAGGAACGTGTAATTAAAGAAGTTAACAAATCATTGAACGCAAAATTAACAATGGGCGAATTTGATTTAACCTTCATCAGTACGTTTCCAAACATGACAGTTGAGTTGAACGATACAAAACTGCAGGGAATCAATGAATTTAAAGATGTCGAATTAATGAACATCAAACAATTTGTTGCACATGTTGGATTTTGGAGTGTTGTATCTGGAGATCAAGTAGAGATTGATGAAATTCATCTTATTGAGCCAACGTTTGATGTGCGCATTTTGAATAGTGGATTGGCCAATTACGATATCGTTAAACCAGATTCAGTAAAAACACCTGAAGAAGTTGCAGAGCCATCGAACTTCAAACTTTCCCTCAAAGAATATAGCATCACAAAAGGAAATGTTAAATACATAGATGAACCAAGCGCAATGTCGATGGATATTAGCAATTTGACACATGTGGGAACGGGTGATTTGACTGCTGATGTAATAGATTTTGAAACAACTACTAACATGGACAAAATTACGTTTGACATGGATGGCGTTTCGTATTTAACAGATGTAAAAACGGATGTAGTGATGAATATCCTCATGGAATTCACCGATAAATCGTCCAAATTCACCTTAAAAGAAAATCAATTCAAGCTAAATGCGCTTGATTTCTCGGTAGATGGATTCTACGAAATGTTTGAAGGATATGATGATATGGATTTGAAATTAAATGCTTCGAAAGCAAGTTTTAAAGACTTCCTATCCTTAATTCCAGCGTTTTATCACACGGGTTATGAGAGCATGGTTTCAAAAGGAAACTTAGAAATGGGTGGATTTATAAAAGGTAAAATGGACGATAAAAACATGCCAGGTTGGGATTTCCAATTGGGTATTGACAAAGCGTCTATTCGCTACCCTGACCTTCCTGGATCTATTACAAACATTGCTGTAAAAGCAGGTTCTAAATTCGCAGGTGGTGAGGACATGGACAAAATGACGATTGATGTCGATAAATTCCATGCACTATTTGGTGGGAACTCAATTGATGCGAATTTAAAAATGCGCAATCCAATGACTGATCCTTTATTGGTTTCGAACATCATGGCGAAAATGGATTTAGCAACCTTGAAAAATTTCGTTCCGATGGCTGAAGGCGAATCATATAATGGAAAATTGGATGCAGATGTTCACCTAGACGGAAGAATGAGCGCTTTGGAGCGTGAAGACTATGAGGCATTTAAAGCTGAAGGTTTGTTAACCTTGAAAAACATGTTGTACAAATCGAAAGATCTTTCGAACGATGTTGCTATTGATGAAATGATATTCCGTTTCTCACCGAAGAATTTAGCATTGGAAAAACTCATTGCAAAAACTGGAAAATCTGATTTCCAAATGAACGGCACAATCGATAATTACATGGGCTATATTTTTAGGGATGAACTATTGAAAGGTAATTTCAATTTTATGAGTAAAAATATTGATTTAGATGAATTAATGAATCTATCTCCATCAAGCGCAGCGACTGAACCAGCTGCAACAACAGCGACTGAAACGACTTCTGAACCACTTTTAATCCCCAATAATGTTGATTTCGCTCTGAATACCTTAATTGGAAATCTTCATTACAATGGATTTGACATTAAAAATGTTTCGGGTGATGTGAAGATGAAAGAAGAAGTGGCGAAATTGGAAGGAGTAACAATGAATGCCATGGGTGGAACAATTGGACTGCGCGGAAGCTACGATACGCGAGATCACGCAAAACCAACAATCGATTTTGCTTATTCATTGAAAGATATTGACATTCAACAATTGGCTAAGAATTTTGTAACAATCGATAAGTTGGCTCCAATAGCTAAATACACGCAAGGAAGAATTAGTTCAACAATGGAAATGAAATCTGATCTTACTGCAGCGTTTGAACCGATCTACAGTTCATTAACAGGTTTAGGAGATTTATCAACGAGTACGGTAACTATTTCTGGTTTCAAACCATTTGAAAAAATGGGTGAAGTATTGAATATAAGTAAACTGTCAAAACAAACAATTAAGGATGTGAAGGCTAAGTTCCAGTTTGCAGATGGCAAGGTGAATGTGAAACCTTTTGACATCAATCTTGGAAAAATCAAAACAACGGTTTCTGGATTTACATCATTTGATCAAGCAATTGACTACGATTTAAAAATGATGATTCCGAAAGAAGAAATTCCTGCCGCAATGATCAAGAGTGTCGAACAGGCTATTTCCAAACTGAACTCTTTGGCTCCTAAATTAAACGTGCAAACATTGCCAGATGCAATTCCCGTAAAATTGGATGTTCTAGGAACGGTTATGGATCCAAAAATTACAAGTAACTTCAAAGAAGCATTATTAGAAGCATCAGGAAACTTGAAAGATGATTTGATTAACAATGTGAAAGAAACCGTTAAGGATACGGTCAAAGCAATTATCAATGACAAAGTAGATGAAGCTAAGGCTGAACTGGAGAAGAGAAAACAACAGTTGTTAGAGGACGCTCAAAAGCAAGCTGATAAATTAAAAGCAGAAGCTAAGAAAGCAGCGAATTCTGTCCGCAGTGAAGCCGCAAAACAAGCAAAAGCCTTGATGGATCAAGCTGGTAGTAATCCTATCAAACAAGCAGCGGCGAAAAAAGCAGGTGAAAAATTGATTAAGGAAGCCGAGGAAAAAGCGGTTAAAATCGAAAAAGAAGGCGATTCTAAGGCTGATGCGATTATGCGTGAGGCCAGAGAAAAAGCTGACAAGCTTAAATAAATTAAAGCCTATTTCGTGTGTTGAGAAATTTCTTCGAAACACGACTTTAAAATAGTGTTAAAAAGGTCGGATAAGTTTTTCCGATCTTTTGTGTCTTAGGCTTATTTCAAATAATATTATTTCACTTTTAAAATCAATTTTTTTTCTGTCCTGAAAACATAACTTTTGAAATGAATTTAAAATTATAGAATAATGAATAAGTGATTCGAATAGATGTAATTATAAATCTAATAGTTTATTTTTGTCAAGAATTTAAAATGTAAAACCCTATCAAGTTAAAATCATGAATAAGATTATTTTCTTTCTATTGCTAAGCATCACTGCAAATCAAGCATTTGCTCAATCATTCTCAACATTAAATGAATTGTTAGGACTTTCACGTAAAAACCCCAAAGAGTTAGAGAAAGCATTGCTATTGAAAGGGTTTTCGTATGACGGATTAGAGGATGAAAGACAGAAATTCAGTAAATTGGGAGAAGGTTTGAACTATGAATTGAATCCACGGGTTTTGCAATACAATTTTATGAGTCGCGAGTATTTTCTTGAGTATTATGCATTTATGGAGCGCTCGGGATACGTGATAACAAAAAGTACTGTTATGTCAATTGATACTGATGAAGAACAAAATGCGCAATTGTTTGAAAAAGGAAAAATCCGAATTTTTCTATACCAAAGTGACATGACGGAGGGATCAGAAACTTATTCCATCCTTTTGTATCCATTCGGAAATGAAAACTCCACTAGCAGTTCAGACAATTCGAATTCTGGAAAAGAAAGTATCTCATTCGGAAATATTTACGTCGCGCTCTTAAGTCCAAGAAGTGCAATGGCAAATAAACCTTCAAGTTCTAACAGCATTCAACAAGGTTTACAAGGGTTCGCAGGAATGGGTGCTACAGCCGGTTTTGAAGGAGGGTTTAGCGGTATTGCTGGATTGAATCTTATCAATAATCGACTTCCTTATTTTCTTGATTTAGGAATATCATTAAAAATAATGGGGGGACTTCAACCGTTTTCATATGAGAGCTTGGGTTATCCCTATGATGAATTTACCTACAGTAGTTTCGCTAAAGTTGGCGGTGGTGGTGGACCAGCAGTTGTGTTTTCTCCTCTAAGAGAAACCGATTTCAGAATTATTTTTTATTACGACTTTTTGCCATCTGCTAGTCTTGGTGGAGCAATCACTTATGATGGACAAATCACAGATTACAGTCAAAGTATAGCCCGAAAATCAGGTTCTTTTGCCTTAATAAAAGCTTTTGGATTTTCAGTTAAATACCAAAGTGTACAGCTAGGGATTGAATCCTCAAAATACATTGACAAAGGAAGCTATGAAAATAAATATGGTTACACAGGAAACATTACAACGGAAACCTTTGAAGCCAAACTTCCTGTCAACCAATTGATCGTGAAATTGGCCTATTGTTTTTAAGATTTTCCAATACTAAAATTGTATAAGTACCTCAATTGGGGTACTTATTTTTTTTCTAAAATATCTATAGATTCCAACTTTACTTAAAAGAGATGTTTAAAAAACTTATGAGGATTAAATTTCTCGTGTTGTACAATGAATAAAGAATAACTATCAATTTTTAAGCTATTTGCTGGATATTATTCTTCTCAAGTAATCCAGTTGACCGCGATGACGAGATAAATGACAACAAAGTTGAATTAAGAAAAAACCAACAGTTCGACCTTTATGCTGCGGAGGAGTGTCAGGCATTTCTCGTTCTAATTCACCATCTGTTAATTGCTCAAAAGCAGATTTTAGTGCTGAAATAGTATCATCTATCATTTGGAGAATTTCTTCCTTTTTTAGATCTTGCTGATTGAATTCGGCATCTCGATCTCGTATATATCCATCTTTCGCAAGAGCAGCACCAATAAAGTGTCTAAGATTCCCGCAAATATGGCAAGAAAGAGTTCCGACAGAGTTGATTATCCCTGGGTAAGATTTCCAAAGTAGATCAGCATCTGTCAAACAAATCTCTTCCCTCATTGCATGTAAGTCACGAATAATTATTTCTTCAGTATAGTTCAGAATCGACATCAGCTTGTGGATTTAATGTATTTACTTTAGCAAGATTAGGACAACTCAAGTTGCCATCCCCCCATATAGAACATGATTTTTTATCAATACGCAAAATTTGTTCTTTCGATAGTTTTTCCAACCAATCATCACTTTTCCCTTTCCGAAAGAAGGTTTCTGGATTGAAATGGAAGGTCTGAGGATTATTAATAATCTCCTTCTTCATTGTATTGAACTCCGTTGCAGCGACAATTTCTTCCATCCTTTCTTGATTAATGTCGACATCCGGAAGCAAGAATTTGGAAATAATTCTTGCGGATAAAATTTTATTTTCTACCAAATCTTCGTAGCGAAGAACAAGAAGATTTTTCTGTTCTATCTCACCAAAACAAGAATTTATCCATTCGAGTGTGTGCTGATGATAGTCACCAAAATACATTTGACCATTTAAAAACATTTCTAAATATTCATCTATAGTCAAATCTTCACTCACCCCTAGCATAGGATGAGAACGATAGAAAAAGTATTGAGAAATAAAAGCACCTCTTGGATCTCTCAGCACATGAATAAAACGTGTTTTCGGATGATATGATCGAAAAGGCAAATCATGCATTGAACAATGCGTATACCAAACACGAGGAAATCCTTTTGTTGCCTCAATATGGGAATAGAAATGTGCTAATCCATGTTGTGAAGCCATCACCTCTGGCCATGCAATCGTTCCATGACCAATATCACCATTTTTAATTCCATTGGACTCAGGATATTGGATTGAAGAGCGCAAGATTTCACTAATAAATTTCTTCGCAAGGTGGGTACCTACTTTTTGATGAGTGCAAATAAATATATCATTTTCATCGGTTTCCCAATTCTTTTTTAAATTTTCAATTGCTTCAGGATCATAAAAGGGGGGATAAATGCGCTCATCCCATGTTTTGTATATAAATCCTTTTTCATTCATGGTTAAGGTAGGCTCAAACGATTTCAGACCACCATGGTTGCTTGTCTTACTCATTTTAAAAGTGGTTTCCAGGTTACAATGTAGCTACTAAAAGCCCACATTCAGTAGGGATAATAGAATGAGTTATGTTGTTTTCAATAAACCAGTTTAAAAATTCGTTGCATTCTTCCTTTCTATCAATAACATTATCGGCAAGTAAAATCGTTCCTTTTCCAATAAGTCCTTTATCAATTAATAAATTCAATTGCTGGAAGTAATGGCTTTTTTGAGCATCAAAAAAAACAAGTTCGTACGTACCATTTAGTTTTCCAATCACGTCCATAGCTTCGCCTTGCAGGACTTTTATAGGAACGTTTAACAAGTCAAATCGGGCTTGCGAATCCAAAGCGACATCACTATCAAATTCAATTGTATCAATAGTAGTTTTATTTATGTCAGAAATACCTAAAACAAGATAAAGCGCCGATAAACCATGCGCTGTGCCAATTTCAAGTATCCGCTTCGGATTGGATGCAATTACAATACTTTGAAGGATTCTTCCCGTGTCTTGGCGAATAGGGTTGCGCCATCCAAAGCTCCCATTCGTGTTAGAATAACTTTCTCCTTTTTTACTAAATCCTTCAAGAATTTCTATTTGGTTTTCAATTTTCATCAAATTCATCGTTTTGGTTTTTAGGTGATTATACTTTTGCAAAGTAAAATTATTTCTATCTATTTAATTCACTTAAAATCATTGTGTTATTCACAATAATTACATTTTTTCAACATAATTGCCCAGTTAAATAAGTGGAAGGAATCAAAATAGCTTCAATTCATCTGTATTGTCACTAAAACCCTAATAGAAAAGTTTAATTCTTGCCGACAAACGAACTAAAGATGAATAATATAGCATCTCAACGGAACAATTTATAGATTCCTTAAGTCCACTTAACCAAAAAAAATATGGTTTTGAATCTGAAAAATTAAAACTTTTATTAGAACAAGAACCTTTTCAATTGGTGCGTTTAGAAGTAAAGAATTATATTTACTCATTCTCTTAACAGAATAATACCCAATTCACTCAATTTTCCCATGAACACAAAATACATCTTTCTTCTCTTCATTCTGAGTCTTATTCTTAAGACTACATTTGCGCAAGAGGTAAAGTTAGGGTTGCCAGTGGGGCATCAATCAGGTATTTTTAACCATGATTTAAGTAGAGATGGTGCTTTATTATTGACCTGTGGTCTTAAAACTAATCAGGCTTTTCTATGGGATACTAAATCTGCTAAATTACTTCGAGAATATAAAATATATAACAAACCACATCAATTGAACTCTGATAGAGTTAATGAGTTGACCGACTATAACATGAGAATTGCAAAACTTATTTCTAATGATGAGCAATTAATTCTTATTAGCGAAAGCAATTCATTACAGATATATGACATCAAACGCGATACACTTATTTATGAGTTTAAAGATATTAATGGGTTTCAAAAATTTTTAATATCCAAGGATGAGGAATTCATAGCTACTGAATTTGTAAATGAAAACAAAGAACTTTTTTTGAAAAGATGGCAGTTGGTTAAAGGAGTAAAACCTTATTTAAAAGAAATAAAATCTTTAGAAAGTTGGCATATTAGTTCAGTTAACACAAATTATTACAACGGTGTAATTCAATTAAACGAAAATAATTTAGAAAACGTTGAAAAGAACGTAACAGGAATAAAAAGCCCTGACGAAAATTTAATTTCTGTTTTTGACAACGAGAATTGTATTAATATTTACAATCTTTCAACGCGGAGAATTTTATCACAAATAAAATGGCGAGATAACCTCCCCTCAAATTGTAAAATTAATTGGATGAAATTCAGTAATGACAATAAAACTCTTTTTATAGGAACATATCTTGGAGTCAAATCATTTAATGTTTTAGATGGGCGAGAAAAAAACTTCTTTAGGGGTTCAACCGGTTTTGGTTCAAATTTAGCATTAATTAATGGCGGGGATATAATATTAAACACAGTTGCATATGATCGAGACACAACATTTCTTGAAAAAGCGATTTTCACAAATTTCGTAGACGGATCGCTCACTAGAATGATGGATTCTGGTTTATCACTTAATCCTAATATTATTGTAGCTAATAAAAAAGGGAACTATTTTTTAAATACAATTGAATCCAACACTCAAAATTCTAAACTAAATATTTGGAATGTTGTCGATAGTGTCAAACTTATAAAAGAGCTATATACTTCTAACTTTGACATTGATTTTGTTAAGATAAGTCCTAACGAAAAATATTTATCAATACCAGCTCAAAACAAGGTGCAAATATATAATACTTCAGATGGTGATTTTCTATTCGAAATTGAATCTAAGAGAAATCGAACAGAATTTAATGGAATTAATGACGAATTTCTTTCTATTGAGGATAACAAAATAATTGTCTGGAATATTGATCCTTTCAAGTTAAAAGTAAAACTTAATTCTGAGCATGAAGAAATGATTTACGGAATGTTCATTAGTGTTGATGGACAACGATTGTTTACTTTTGATTTTGAGAATATAATTATTCGAGATGCCAATAATTATAATGTTATTAAAAAATTAGTTTTGCCAGATGTTACAATAAGAAAGTTTGTGGGTTCTAATTTAAATGGCGATTTAATAGCATTTCTTGGTTTTCATGGTGAATTATTTGTTTATGATATTTTAAATGAGAAAATATATGATTGTAATTCTAATTCACTAAATCAGTTTATAAAATTTATAGAGTTCAGTCCTGATTCAAAGAATATTATGGTCGTTGGAACACTGGGATTGGGACAATTGATAAATATTAGCACAGGGAATGTTCAAAAAGATTTTAACTATGGTGGTGGTATAATTGATTCTCAATACTCTTTAGATGGTACAAAAATGATTACTTTATCCTTAAATGGTGGTTTATCAGTTTGGTCATATCCCGAAAATAATCGATTAATAACTCAATATATTTTGGCTGGAAAAGCTAATTGTTGGGTCCACCTCCACCCTTCCGGACTTTTCGACGCTTCCCCCGAAGCCATGGAACTCATGTATTGGACCAAAGGTCTTGAAGTAATTGAATTCGCCCAATTAAAAGACCGCTATTGGGTGCCTGGATTGTGGGAGAAGGTTATGAAAGGAGAAGCGCTACCAGATGCTCGAAATATGCAAGAACTGAAACTTCAACCTGAGGTAGAATTGGGTGAAGTGAAGGATGGAAAGATTCCAGTAACGCTAACCAAACGAGAAGGAGGATACGGTAAAGTCTCAATTCTTATTAACGGTAAAGAGATCCAGGCTGATGCCAGAGGAAATAATTTTGATAAATCCAAGGAAACTCAAACCATTTGGGTAGACTTGAAAGATCATCCGAATTTGCAAAATGGAGAGAACACGATTGCTGTGAAAGCTAGTTCAGAAGATGGTTTTGTTGTTGGTCGCCCGGAGGAGAAAAAAGTGACCATGTCTTTTCAAACTGCAAAACCCCATTTTTATGCGGTAGTTGTGGGGACAGGTAAATACATGAATAGTTCGATCAATCTGAAATATCCTGAAAAAGATGCGGAATCAATGAGCACTGCACTAAAATTGGGCTCAGAACAATTTTTTGGAAAAGAAAATACACACATTTATACATTAACAACGACATCAGGTGAACGTCCAACCAAAGAAAAAATCAAGAATACCTTTTCAGAGATAAGTCAAAAAGCCAAATCTTCAGATGTTATTTTAGTTTACCTAAGTGGTCATGGAATTACCTGGGGAGGTGATCAAAGTGATTTTTATTATGTCACAACAGATGCAACAGCGGCCAATTCAGAAGCGTATAATGATGAGTTGCTTCGAAAAAATCATTTAATCAGCACAGCTGAATTTACTGAATATTTGAAAGTGATTCCAGCGAACAAACAGGTGATGATTATCGATGCTTGTAGCTCTGGAAAGGCCGTAGAGAATTTGATGGCAGCGAGAGACATCGATGTTTCTCAAATCAAAGCGATCGACCGAATGAAAGACCGAACTGGAATGTTTGTCATCTCCGGAAGTGCTGCTGATGCTGTGAGTTATGAGGCAAGTCGCTACGGACAAGGACTTCTCACCTACTCGATACTCGAAGCCATGAAAGGCGCAGCATTGAGAGATGGACAATTCTTTGATGTAAACACCATTCTTAATTATTCAAGAGAAAATGTACCCCGTTTAGCCGCAGGAATTGGTGGTATTCAAACACCACAATTATTAATACCAAAAGGCGGAAGCTTTGATATTGGTCAGGTTGACGAGGAAGCCAAAAAGCAAATTCCTTTGAGCAATATCAAACCGGTTTTTGTGCGGACTTCCTTCATGGATACGGAGGATTTTACAGATGTTTTAGCCATCAGTAAATCTTTAGATAATCAATTGAATGAATTTGCAATTCGGGGAAAAGAAAGTGAAATAGTCTTTCTTGATACACGTGAATTTCCTGAATCTTACCGCTTAAGTGGTGGTTACACCCAATCCAACGGAACAATAAGCCTCAAATTAAAAATCAAAGGCCCAAAGGAAAGTGAACACCAATTATCTGGAAAAACTAAAGAAGAACTGATTCAACAAATAATGGAACTTGTCGAAAGTCTAGAATAAAATCCCGGATCCTAATGTGTTCTTGTCATGCTTTCAGGAACACAGATAATAAAATCTGCTTTTCCTACATGTTCTTTCTCAAGTTTAGAAATATCAACTTGAGTTACTGTTGAAATCGTTCCAATCGGCGCTTCAGGTAATTTTTGTTGTATGTACCACATAATGCCTTGGTGATAATCAGAATGATACGACCCATTCAAGTGATAGTAAACATTACCCTCCACTCTATTCAACAGCATGAAATGAGCCATCGTCGCGTCTTTTAATGCTTGTGCTTCCATGAAATTAATTCCACTTCCGCCCATGTGTTGACCCATTTCGATAAGCGCATTATATTGAGACAATGTTGAGTCTACTTGAAAATCGATTGGACAGAGAAACGCTTTATCATTCTCTGATAGTTCTTTTAAACCAGCTCTGCCTTTCTTAAATAAGAGGGATGCAAATTTCCTTGGAACATTTGACGCCAAACAAAACAACTTATTTTCTTTAGCATACATCAAAATTGGCTGATAATCCGTTTGGTAATTCGGCCATAAACGAGCACTATCTTTAAACTGCTTATCGGAAATAGTCCCCAACATATAATCGTTCAACAAAACTTGTTGATCCTGTTCAAACATTTCTAATCCAATGCGTAAATTTTCTCCATTCTTGGTATGTAAATCCTTTAATAATTCCAATTGCAACCAATGTGAAATTGGGTTATCATGATGTTCTCCAAAAAAGACAAACTCCTTCTGAAGCATCGCTTTTTTCATCTTTTTATAGGAGACTTTTTTACCTTTTGAATTGTAAATAACAAACGCTTTTTCATTTTGAGCTTGAAATGAAAAGGTAATCAATAGAAGAAATGAAAGAAGGGTTGATTTCATGTTACTTGAAGATTGAATGAGTTGCAATATTATTAATATTTCCGAGATAATAATTATAACTTTGTTCGCACAAATGAATATCCTCAAAAATATCCCTTTACATTGTAAAGTACTCATTTATCGATTGGGACTAGTATTGTTGCTCCTTTCAATTATTCGTATACTATTTTATTCTTTTAACAGTGGCAGTTTTACCCAAGCAAGTATTGGTGATTTCTTCATAGGGTCTTGGTTTGATTTGATTACTGTCTCCCTATTTTTCTTTCCATTTATTGTGTTTTCTTTGGTTCCTTTTTATGGAAAAAGCCTTGTAATTAAGGATCGCATCATGAATCTTTATTTTCATGTTGCATCCATTTTAATCTACGCTGTCAACTTAATGGACATCGAATATTTCAAATACACCACCAAAAGGTCGACCTTCGATTTATTCACAATTCTAGGAGCGGGAAGTGATTTCAAACAACTCGTTATGTCCTTCATTACTGATTTTTGGGTCTTATTAATGCTGCTTTTTTTCATTCTTATCATTCATTTCAAACTTTTTAAATCAACAAGAAAATTACTTGCTAAACATCCATTTGATACTTCTAAATGGAAAACATCACTTGTTTATCTTTTCCTTTTAACACCTTTATTTGTAATTTTTGGCCGCGGTGGATTGCAATTAAAGCCTGTCGGAATTATTGAAGCTGCTCAATATACGCGTGCAGAAAATTCAGCATTGATATTAAACACTGGTTTTACCATGATTAAATCGTATGGTAAAGAAAGACTAGAATTTAAAACTTACTTCACAGAAAAAGAAGAACTGAAGTTATTTAATCCAGTACAAATTAGTCAACCGCAGCATATCTTACCAGATGGAACAAATGTGGTGATTATCATTCTCGAAAGTTTT